>NZ_JBAHYJ020000072.1:0-82140 GCF_036697665.2 Scytonema sp. PRP1
CCAGGTGCCGTCCCCAAATTTGATAGGAAATAGCTTGCCACTGACGCACTTCTGCATCTGCTGGTAAACGCTGTGCTAACGCTTCCGCCAAGGAAATTGCTTGGGGGAAGCGTTTTTCTTTCAAAAACTGCTGTAAATGTTCGTAAGTTTTCCACTTTAACCGCTGTTCTATCTCTGAAAAACTAGGCGGCTTTGGCTTTGGTTTTTCTTTTGGTTTTTCCTTTGTTGCTGTTTCTTTCCGCGTTACTTTTGTAGGCTGATGTCCAACGACTGGGGAGTTTGAAGCCAGTGCTGTCTCTTGTTGTGGTATCACCTGCAACAGCAGCTTGTATGCTTCAGTCACGGCAATAAACTTTTCTTTTGCTTTACTGTCACCTGGGTTGATATCAGGATGATATTGTTGCGCCAGCCGGCGATAAGACGCTTTGATGTCGGCGAAACAGGCTCCTGACCTTAAACCTAATAAACGGTAGCAATCTCCAAGATCCATCTTGAGTTATCAGCGATCGCGAGTATCGGCTATCAGCTTTAAGCTTAAAGGCTGAAGTCTAAATCATAAAGACTTCGATTCGCATTGAAAGTTCATACTTCACAGTTTTGAACAGCAGCGGGAGGGGGACAAGAGGAGAGGGGGAGAAGAGGAAATAATCAGTTACTCCTCCACTCCTGGACTCCTCCACTCCTCTTCACTAGCGTTCGTCAATCACACGGTCAATCAAACCGTATTCTTTTGCCTCTTGAGCAGACATCCAGTAATCGCGGTCTGTGTCTTTTTGAATTTTTTCTATAGGTTGACCTGTGCGAGCAGCTAGCATTTCATTGAGTTGCTGCCGCATTCTCAGGATCTCCTTAGCTTCAATCTCAATATCGGTAGCTTGACCTTGAGCGCCGCCAAGAGGTTGGTGAATGAGAATTCGGGAATTAGGCAAGGCAAGACGTTTGCCTTTGGTACCAGCTGCCAGCAGGAACGAACCCATTGAAGCTGCCATCCCCACGCAGATGGTGATCACATTTGCTTTGATGTGCATCATAGTGTCATAGATGGCAAGACCTGCTGTCACTGAACCACCTGGTGAGTTGATGTAGATACTGATATCCTTGGTTGGGTCTTCAGAATCCATGTAGAGCAGTCTGGCAATAATGGCATTCGCCATGCCGTCGCTCACTTCTCCACTCAGGAAAATGATTCGTTCCAGAGCAAGGCGTTCGTAAAGGTTAATCCACTGGGTGTAAGGATCTCCAGGGAAGCGGAAAGGGACTCTAGGAATACCAATCGGCATAGGTTTTTTTACTCTTAGCGAAAAAAAAGATTTAACAGATTTAACGAGGAACAGCAGCAGCCAATGCTTGAGGAAGTTCTTTGGAACTTTCTAAAACCCGGTCAATCAAGCCGTATTCTTTGGCTTGTTGCGGTGTCATGTATAACTTGCGATCTAAATCTTTGGCGATTCTCTCCGTGGGCTGCCCAGTATTTCGCGAGAGAATACTCAAGATCATTTGCTTATTTTTCAGCACTTCTTGTGCTTGAATTTGAATGTCTGTCGCTTGAGCGTAGCCAGTACCACGTTTTGCCTGGTGCAGAACAATCGACGCATTCGGTAAACTGGCGCGACAGCCTTTGGTTCCCGAAGAGAGAATCATTGCCGCTGTACCCATAGCGTTACCAAGACAGATGGTATGCACTGGCGGCTTGATGTAATTTAGGGTATCACAGATAGCAAAAGCTTCTGTTTCAGAGCCGATGGCATCACCAGTGTACCAAGAAGTACCCGTGGAGTTGATGTAGATAGAAATCGGCTTTTCTGGATCGTCGTATTGCAGGTACAGAAGCTGAGCAATAATGAGTTCTGTTACGTCTACACCTAGTTGTTGTTTATACTCATCAGGTGAAACTAGGGGCAGTCCCAGGTATATAATACGTTCCTTTAACAATAAAGAAGGTAAATCTGGCGGTGGTGATCGGTAGAAGCTGTCGCCACCGTAAGGTGCTTGCACAGCCTTGGTGATGGAATTTTCCATAGGAACTGTTGCCTAAATTGATGCCGTTAACTCTAGTACATCCTAGCGCGATGCTTGCTTGCACGGGAGGTGTGGATTTCTCTCTAAGGTGTAGCGGTGTATCGGTACAAGGGCGACAAAAAGTATTCCCCTTTCGCCATTGCCATACACTTTTTATTATGAACTTGATTTAAAGTTCTTGTTAGATAACTTTTCCGAAGTTGTGATGGTGTGCGTTGAAGTTATTTATAAATATGTATAACTTGTGTAGGAACCTTGGGGGGTTATGAAGGTTAGCTTGCAGCCTGCTCTCAATGATGGCAACTTAGATGCCAATCAATCTAACAGTCAACGTCAGTTGGCAATTTCCATTTCTGCAAGTGCAGAAAATCGCGATCGCAACATCCCACTAAATTTATGCCTAATTCTCGACCATAGTGGTTCGATGGGTGGGCGACCTTTAGAAACTGTCAAAAAAGCGGCAAGCCGTCTTGTTGATAGACTTAATCCTGGGGATCGCCTGAGCATTGTCGTTTTTGACCATCGTGCAAAGGTTTTAGTCCCCAATCAAATTATCGAAAACCCTGAGCGGATTAAACAGCAAATTAACCGCCTTTCTGCTGATGGTGGAACTGCGATTGATGAAGGTTTGCGCTTGGGTATTGAGGAACTGGCAAAGGGAAAAAAAGAAACAATTTCTCAAGCTTTTCTCTTAACTGATGGTGAAAATGAACACGGTGACAATAACCGCTGTTTGAAATTTGCCCAATTGGCTGCTGGTTATAATTTGACTTTGAACACTTTAGGATTTGGCGACAATTGGAACCAGGATGTGCTTGAAAAAATCGCCGATGGTGGTGGTGGGACTTTGTCTTACATTGCGCAACCAGAACAAGCAGTAGATGAGTTTAGTCGCCTTTTCAACCGCATTCAAACGGTGGGATTGACTAATGCTTATTTATTATTCTCCCTCATGCCCAATGTGCGGCTAGCAGAACTCAAACCCATTGCCCAAGTTGCCCCAGATACAATTGAATTGCCAGTGCAACCAGAAGCTGATGGACGTTTTGCTGTGCGTCTGGGCGATTTGATGAAGGATGTGGAACGGGTGGTTTTGGCAAATGTCTACTTGGGACAGTTACCAGAAGGTAGACAAACGATCGCTAAGTTGCAAGTCCGCTACGACGATCCGGCGCAAAATAAAACAGGGTTACTTTCAGAAACCATTCCAGTTGAGGCAAATGTCATCCGGATGTACCAATCTTCTCCTGCTCCCGAAGTGCAGCAGCATATTTTGGCATTAGCCAAATATCGGCAAACGCAGCTCGCAGAGGCAAAATTGCAACAGGGCGATCGCGCTGGTGCTGCAACAATGCTACAAACTGCTGCCAAAACTGCCTTGCAAATGGGAGATAAAAGTGCAGCTACAGTGTTGCAAACTTCTGCAACCCGGCTGCAAGCTGGCGAACAGTTATCCGAAAGCGATCGCAAGAAAACCAGGATTGTTTCCAAGACTGTGTTGCAGGATTCTTAGTTTATCGGGCGGGCTTTTTGCCTGCCCTTAGAAGAAATAAACCGCCCTACGCCGAAGGCGCATGCCCAAAGGGCTTTAGGCGCAGAGGACGTAGAGAAAAGAGAAAAGAAGAGAATGAAAACTACTGGCATTCATCATGTTGCTATTATTTGTTCGGATTACGAACGCTCGAAAAAGTTTTATGTGGAGGTTTTAGGTTTTTCTATTATTAATGAGACATATCGTGAACAGAGAAATTCTTATAAGTTGGATTTGCAAGTGGGGGAAAATCACCAAAGTGAGTTATTTTCTTTTCCCAATCCTCCCCAACGAGTCAATAGTCCTGAAGCTTGCGGTTTAAGGCATCTTGCTTTTGAAGTTGATGATATAGAGCAAAGTGTTAATGACTTAAAATTGCAAGGAGTCGAGGTAGAAAATATTAGAATTGATGAAATTACTGGTAAAAAATTTACTTTTTTCAAAGACCCAGATCATCTACCTCTTGAGATTTATGAGCATTAGAGTCATGAAACAAGAGTGCAAAAGTTAATTTTGTAAAAAAACCACAGATGCACACAGATGCACATAGATGATTTATCTGTGTTCATCTGCGTTCATCTGCTATAGGCTGCGGTTTGAAATATCCATTCATTATACTTTTGCAAGAAGTCTATACCTGTGAGGAATCGGTCATCAAAGTCTTGTACCATACGAGGGTGCGGAATGTTAGCTTTACCTTTGACCGCATCTTGTATCAAACTGGCTACAAATGTTGACGATGTCCGCTTATCGCCTTGTGGCGCAACTGTATGAAAGCGCTAATTCTTTGATTTATCGTGGTTGGCAGGTGTCGGATAAGCAACCTGTTGTGCTGAAAATTCTCAAAGACACCTATCCAACTCCAGAACGCACTGCTTGGTTTAAGCGAGAATATGAAGTCACGCGTAACCTGACAATACCAGGGGTGGTTGATGCTTACGCCCTTTTACGTGACGACCAACGCCTCGTGATGATTTTAGAAGATTTCGGCGGCGACTCGTTGGAGTTGTTAGGGATAGCGGATCAAGTTGAGTTATGTGAGTTTTTGAAGTTGGCGATCGCTGTGACTGACATTTTAGGTCAAATTCATACTGCCAATATTATCCACAAAGACATTAACCCTAGCAATATTGTTCTTAATCGAACCACTGGACAAGTCAAAATTATCGACTTTGGGATTTCAACAGTACTTTCACGAGAAAATGCCGTATTCAGCAATCCTAATGTTTTAGAAGGGACACTTGCTTATATTTCACCTGAACAAACGGGGCGAATGAATCGGGCAATAGATTATCGCAGCGATTTTTACTCATTAGGTGCTACTTTTTATGAATTGCTGACAGGTCAATTACCATTTCAGAGTTTAGATGCGTTGGAATTGGTGCATAGTCATATTGCCAAACAACCCATACCGCCGCACGAACTTAAACCGGAATTACCGCTCATCGTATTAGATATTATACTCAAGCTCATGGCAAAAAACGCCGAAGACCGCTATCAATCAGCTTATGGTCTTAAGGCGGATTTAGAGTTATGTCTCCACCAGCTTACAAGTAACGGGCAAATAGAGTGCTTCCCTCTTGGGAGGCAAGATATTTCAGATCGATTTCAAATTCCGCAGAAATTGTATGGGCGCGATCGCGAGATAGAAATCTTGCTGACAGCATTTGAACGCATCAGTAGCGGTTCTATTGAAATGATGTTAATTACTGGCTATTCTGGCGTAGGGAAATCTGCCTTGGTTCGGGAAGTCCATAAACCGATAACTGCTAAACGTGGAAATTTCATCTCTGGCAAATTTGACCAATACCAAAGCAATATTCCTTACTATGCCTTATCTCAAGCTTTCAACGATTTGTGCAATCAACTGCTAACTGAAAGTGAAGCAGTCTTAAATCAATGGCAAGAAAAAATATTAGCAGCTATTGGTAAGAACGGACAAGTTTTGATAGACGTTATCCCTAATTTGGAACGAGTTATTGGTTCTCAACCACCTGTGGACAAAGTGGAACCATCTGAAGCACGAAACCGTTTCAATTTAGTCTTTCAAAACTTTATCAAAGTCATTTGTCAACCAGAGCATCCCCTAGTCTTATTCATTGATGACTTGCAATGGGCAGATGGGGCTTCACTAAGCTTGCTCAGAACAATAATGAGCGATGCCAATATTCAATATTTACTCATCATTGGTGCCTATCGAGATAACGAAGTAGATTTCACTCACCCGTTGATCATGACTTTAGAAGAAATCAACAAAGAACAAGATTTTTTGTCATTTCTTCATTTAGATAATCTACTTCCACAAGACCTTAACGCTTTAATTGCTGAGGCTTTAGCTTGTTCTCCCACCTCAACGCACCCGTTAATAGATTTAGTGTATGAGAAAACACAAGGTAACGCCTTTTTCACCGCTGAGTTTTTGAAATCACTCTACAACGAAGGGTTATTAGCCTTCAACCAACAAGCGCGAAAGTGGGATTGGGATGTGGGACAAATCCAAGCTAAGGATATCACAGACAATGTGGTGGAATTGATGGTGGGTAAAATTGGCAAGTTAGCTGCTTCTACCCAAACTGTCTTGCAGTTAGCCGCTTGTATTGGCAATAAGTTCAATATATCCACTTTAGGAATTATTTATCAACATCAACCTACTGAGTCCTTGGCTGATTTGTTCCCTGCAATGCAAGAAGACTTAGTTGTTCCTTTGAATAATAAATACAAATTAATAGAATCAGGAGATGATTTTGCAGCAAGTGAAGTCAGTTTTAAATTCCTGCATGACCGGGTACAACAAGCTGCTTATTCCTTAATTGATGAAGCACAAAAAACAGCCCTTCACTTACACATTGGTCGCCTAGTTTTGCAAAATACTGCACCAGAAGCATTATCAGAAGAGATATTTAAAATCGTCGAGCATCTAAATTTAGGCATTGAGCTTGTGACCCATCAAGACGAACGATATGAAATCGCCAGACTGAATTTGATGGCAAGTCAGAAAGCAAAGTCAGGTATGGCTTATGAAGCAGCAGTCAAGTATTTGAATGTAGGGCTGGACTTATTAGCAGAAGATAGTTGGCAAACTCAGTACGACTTGACGCTAAATTTGTATGAGTCAGCAGTATATGCGGAATATTTAAACACGGACTATGAACGAAGTGAATTGCTGTCTAATGTTGTTCTACAACAAGTTAAGACAGTGCGGGAAAAAGCTAATGTGTATGAAACTAAAATTCAGCTTTATATCGCTCAAAATCAGATGCAAGCTTCAATAGATATTGGGCTGGAATTTTTGAATCTGTTAGGTATATCTTTGTCAGAATCACCGCCAAGCGCACTGATTATTAATGATTTATACAATCTTCCACCAATGACTGATCCAGATAAGCTGGTAGCTATGCGAATCTTAAAGACTATATGGTCTCCGGTTCATACTACGAATTCCTCGCTAGCTCCATTCATTATATTTACAATGGTGGAGCTATGCGTAAACTATGGAAATTCATCCTTTGCCGCTTTTGCTTATGTTTTATATGCCTTGCTTCTTTGTAGAACACCATCCCAGCTTGATTTTGGCTATCAGCTTGGCAAAGTTTCGTTGAAAATGTTGAACCAATTTGATGCTTCAGAAATAGAAGGTAAAGTTAACTTATTATTTAACTGTTGTATCAGACCGTGGAAAGAACATAAACGCGCAACTTTAGCATCTTTGTGGGAGACGATTCAAGTATCAATTGAAACTGGAGATATAGAATATGCTTCTTATGCAGCTATTAATTACTGCTCTAATTTAGTTTTAGTGGGAGAACCGTTAGAATCTGTCAAGCAAAAGTATAAAAATCGCATTAAACTAATTCAATCTACTCAACAAGGCTTTTCTCTAAATTATACTAAAATATGGGGGCAATTCGTATTAAATTTAATAAAACAATCTAGAGAATCCAACAGGTTAATAGGAGAGATGTTCAATGAAACTGAAATGCTCCCGATTTTACAAAAAAATAATAATATTCCATCTCTGTTTGCCATAGAGCTAGCAAAAACGAAGCTCAGTTATTTATTCAATAATTATACAGCAGCAGTTAATAGTGCCAAAAATGCAGCAGGCAATAAACAATCTATGAAAGGTCTATTGCCTTATGCTGAACATAATTTATATTACTCTCTCTCTCTTCTAGCCAATTATCTTAATCAAGAAGAGCAAGAGAGAAAACAATATATAGAACAAGTGGCAGCTAACCAAAGGGAAATGAAAATCTGGGCTGACCATGCACCGATGAATTTTCAGCACACTTATGATCTAGTCGAGGCAGAAAAAGCGCGAGTCTTAGGTCAAGTTGCTGAAGCAATGGATTTTTATGAACGAGCTATAAAAGGAGCAAGAGACAATGAATATATTCAAGAAGAAGCATTAGCTTATGAGTTAGCAGCAGAGTTTTATGAAGCACGTGGAATGGAGGAATTTGCCCAACTCTACATGACAAAGGCTCATTATGGTTATGTTAGGTGGGGAGCAACTGCGAAAGTAAGAGATTTGGAACAACGGTATCCTCAGTTTTTTACCAAAACGTCGTCAAGTTCCACCAAGACTACCACAACAATTTTATCCACCGACTCAAAAACATCTACTGAACTCGATTTAACTAGCGTTCTCAAAGCATCGCAAGCCCTATCAGGTGAAATTGTCCTTAATACCCTGCTAGAAAAGATGATGAAAATTGTCATTGAAAATGCAGCGGCACAAAAAGGTTATCTTATTTTGAACAAACAAGGGCAATGGGTGATTTCGGCATCAGGAACAGTTGATAATCATGAATTCAAAATTTTACCATCCATCCCAATTGAAACGCTAGATGACAGCAGCGATATCCCAATGCTGTCTCTTGGCATAGTCAATTACGTTATCCGTACCCAAGAGAGTCTCATTTTGAACGATGCTTTGATGAAGGGAATTTCACCCGTACTTCTTACATTGTTAAACAGCAACCGAAATCAATTTTGTGTGTACCCTGCTAAATCAAGGCAAACTGGTAGGTATTCTTTACCTGGAAAATAATCTGACAACTGGGACTTTTACGAAAGATCGTTTGGAAGTATTAAAGTTATTAACGACCCAAATATTTATCTCAATTGAAAATGCAGAACTTTACACAAACTTACAAGCTTCTTCTAGTGAACTTACGGTTAAGAATACAGAATTATTGAAAGCGAACAGACAACTAGAAGCTGAAATTGCTGAGCGTAAGCAGGCGGAGGCGGCACTACGCCTGAGTGAAGAGCGATTTCGATTGGCAATTGATAACATCCCTGATACATTTGTCATTTACGATGCCAAACGGCGGTTTCAGTTTGTCAATGCTTTTGGAGTTAGGCGCGGTGGTTATCCTCTGGAGGCATATATTGGTCATACTGATGACGAAATACACCCGCCAGAAGTCACGAATGCGTATTTACCACTCCTGCAAAAAACTATGGAGACTCGCACCAAGCAAACTGGAGAATGCCAAATCAGTTTGCCTGGTTGTGATCCTTTCACCGTAGTAGTCAGTTATGTACCGCTTTTAAATGAACATGGGGAAATTCATCAAATTTTTGGGATCACCCATGATATAACCGAGCGCAAGCAAACAGAGGAAGCGCTCAGGGAGAGCCGGGAGCGATTACAGGCAATCTTGGATCACTCGGCAGCTAGTATCTATGTCAAGGATATCGAGGGTCGATATATACTGGTTAACCGCCACGATGCAAGCCAGTTGCAGATGGAACCGGAGGAAATTCAGGGGAAAACTGACTACGATTTGCTACCTCGTGAGATTGCTGACGCCATACGAGCAAACGATTACAAGGTCTTGACAACTGGAAAGCCCTTAGAATTTGAGGAAGTAATCCCTCAAGATGACGGTTTACACACCTACATCTCGATTAAGGTTCCCCTCAAAGATGCTAACGGGACAATTTATGCAATCTGCGGAATCTCTACTGATATTACTGAGCGCAAACGGGCAGAAGAACAGCTGTTGCAGAATGCATTTTACGATCCACTCACGAGTTTAGCCAATAGGGCTTTGTTTATGGAACGCCTTGGGCATACACTTGAGCGGGCAAAACGGCATGAAAATTATTTATTTGCTGTACTGTTTCTGGATCTGGATCGCTTTAAGGTGATTAATGACAGCCTCGGACATCTTGTGGGAGACCAATTGCTCGTTGCTATCGCAAGCAGGCTAGAAGCATGCCTACGCTCTACGGATACACCGGCACGGCTTGGGGGAGACGAATTTACTATTTTGCTTGCGGGAATCCATAACGTATCAGACGCAATTCAAGTGGCACAACGGATTCAACAGGAACTGGCTTTGCCGTTTGAGCTTGACGGGCAAGAAGTGTTCACTACGGCGAGTATTGGCATCGCCTTGAGTTCAACACAAAGCTATGACAAACCGGAAGACTTGCTGCGGGATGCTGACACGGCGATGTACCGAGCCAAGGGACTGGGTAAGGCGCGTTATGAGCTGTTCAACCCAGGTATGTATGAAGACGCTGTCGCTAGATTGCAGTTAGAAACCGATTTGCGCCGAGCAATTGAACGCCAAGAGTTTCGGGTTTATTACCAACCGATTGTTTCACTCAGTCGTGGCAGAATTTCCGGTTTTGAGGCTCTGCTGCGTTGGCAACATCCAGAGCGTGGTCTGGTTTCTCCTGCTAATTTTATCCCTTTGGCGGAAGAAACTGGACTGATTGTTGAGATTGGCTACTGGGTGCTGCAGGAGGCGTGCCGACAAATGCAAGCCTGGCGATCGCGCTTGGGAACTTCCTCACCTAACCAAATCAGCGTTAATTTATCTATCAAGCAATTTTCCCAAGCGGATTTGATCCAGCAGATAGCGAATATTTTGCACTCAACTGGTCTTGCGGCTGACGCTTTAGTGCTGGAGATTACGGAAAGCGTGATCATGGAAAATAGTGATGAAGCCATGAGCGCACTTTCACAACTGCGATCGCTCGGGATTAAGTTGTCTATTGACGACTTTGGCATCGGCTATTCATCATTAGGTCGTCTCCACAGTTTTCCAATTAGTGGGTTGAAAATTGACCGTTCTTTTGTCAGCCCAATCGGTGCAAAGCCTGGGAATAAAGAGATGATTGAGACAATTATCACCCTGGCACACAAACTAAATTATCAGGTGACAGCTGAGGGAGTAGAAACAGCTTCTCAACTCGCACTCCTAAGACAGTTGAACTGTGAATATGGACAGGGGTATTTTTTCTCTCATCCATTGGACAGCTCTGGGGCAGAGGCGTTAATCATGGTCAATCCTCAGTGGTAAGGGATTTGCCCCTGCCCCTTATCCCCAGAGGGGACCCCACCTTCCCCCTTTCCCCTTCTTGGTCAATGCCTTTTGTGAGCTTTCCACGTTCCGCCATAAACATAAAACGGGTTATTTTCACTCAACAGTGTCCAACATTCAGGGCAGACAAAAACCCATTGCCCATCTTCTTCGTACTTTACTGCTACATAAAACCTAGACAAGTCTAGACTTTTACTTCTTTCTTCATGGGGAGCATGGGAGCGGTTATCCCTCAGAAAGCATTCACGCCTTAGCCAGACGCGATAAATTTATTGCGGCATTCAAGTCCCTGTCTATCACGTGCCCGCAATGTTTGCATTCGTAAACACGTTCACTTAACAACAGGGATTCTTTTTTACAACCACAATTACTACAGGTTTTAGAAGACGGATACCATCTATCCGCTAAAACCAGCTTGGCGACAAACTTCTTGCACTTGTACTCAAGTTGTCGCTTAAATTCATAAAACCCGCAATCAGCTATGGATTGAGCAAGCTTATGGTTTTGCATCATGCCCGAAACATTCAAGTCTTCAATCACTATCACAGCGTGGTTTTTGCATAAGTAATTGGTGACGAGCGTGAAGCGCGTCTTTACGAATGTTTGAGACACGAGCATGATGCTTCGCTAATTTAATTTTTGACTTGTAGCGGTTGTTGCTACCTTTACTTTTTCGGGAATGGGTTTTGGACAATCGCTTAAGTTTTTGGATGTTCTTCTTATAGGCTTTTGGATTTGGAAACACAACGCCTGTGCTAAGTGTAGCCAATTCTTTAACTCCCAAATCCACCCCGACGGCATCCACTAACTTTGGCGTGGGCTCAGTTTCAACCTCATACGGAAAAGCTATGTACCAGTCATCAGCTATCCGAGATATTGTTAACTTGGTGGTCGTTGTATGAGGCAGTCCTTCGTAAGTTTTAACCCATCCAATGGTAGGTAGCTTAACGCGGACACCACCCACAGGAATTGTTTTACCGCTAGCGTCAATCGTAAAAGAATCGTTTTGACCTTTCTTTTTGAACTTTGGATATCCCCCTAACCCTTTAAAGAATCGGTCGTAAGCAGCACCCAATTGGTCAAAAGCATATTGAGTAATTTTCTGACAAACCCCTTTCTCCTTAATCCATTCCAACTTTGGTTTAACTTCATTGTTGAAGAACTTCTTAAGGAGGTATTTATTAGGCTTGTACCCATCTTGATATAAGCTTTGCCAAGTAGCCAAACCCCAGTTATAAGTAAATCGCGCAATACCTGCGTGTTTACTCATCACTGTTTTTTGATCTGGCGTCAACTTTAACTTAGTCTTGATGGATAAAAGCATTGATCGACCTCAATTTTTGCGCTATATTTATTAGTATACAAATATAAAAGCAAATTATCAATGCCTTTTCAGAAAAAACATAAATTAGGTGCGCTTCCTTTTAATGAAGAGCCTTTCGATAAGTCCCCTCTTTGCGTGAGAGTGCGTGAAGGTGTGAAAGATAAGCTAAAAACCATTCCTAATTGGCAGGAACGGCTAAGAAATCTTATCGATGAGTTGATTGAAGATAATGATAATTGTCAATGAGTGACTAGACTTGTCTATGATAATGGTGTCTTACGACAAGCTCTATAAAGAATCGGTGCAGGTTGACTGCACCGACCACAAAGTTTAACTCGAATTGAACGTGCCATTGCCCTTATGCAAACGCTGAAGCTTGAGGTTTGGCAAAAATCATCCTTCCTGCGGAAGTTTGCAAGGCACTGGTAACTACCACCCGGAGTTCCCCTCCCACATAATTCCTGCCTTCCTCAACGACAACCATTGTGCCATCATCTAGATAGCCAATGCCTTGACTGGGTTCTTTGCCTTCTTTAAGGATCTTCAGGTCAATGTTATCGCCAGGTAGATAACTGGGACGAACTGCGTTCACCAAATCGTTGACATTTAATACAGGCACTTTCTGGAGGCTAGCAACTTTAGATAAGTTGTAATCATTGGTTAGCAATGTACCGTTGATTTCTTGAGCGAAACGCACTAATTTAGCATCAACTGTGGCAATATCGTCATAGTCAATAGAGTTGATCAGGATGCGATCAGGGTAAGCTGATTTGACCCGGTTGAGAATCTCTAGTCCTCGTCTTCCCCGTACTCGCTTTAGGTCTTTGCTCGCATCGGCTACTTGTTGCAATTCTAGCAAGACAAACTGCGGTACAAGAATTTGTCCTTCCAGAAACCCAGTTTCTAGCAGTGTTTCGATGCGACCATCGATAATGCAACTGGTGTCTAAAACTTTGGTACTAGCAGGTTTGAGAGTTCCTTCCGCGACCATTGTTTCCACGGTGTTGGGATTAAGCAGCCTTAATAATCCGCGTCCGTGGGCATCTGCTAAATTCATACCACTGTATGACAGAATGATGCTACCCACAACTGCTACCAATGGTTTTATAAAGCTAAAATCCGTTGGAATTGGTAGCAAGAATAACGGGGCAAGCATTAAGTTGGCTATTAATAGTCCAATCACCAATCCAATGGCACGAGTTAAAATAACTTCGAGTGGCAGTTCTCGGACTTGAGCCTGCAAGCGACGATATCCTGTTTGAAAACTCAATCCAACTGCACCCCCAAAGATGGCGGCAAAAGCAGCAACAATCATGCGTAAAGCTTCCAGGTTAGAAACTCTAGCTAGTACCCCTGCTGGTAACAGATCCATGCTGTAGTAACCTGTTCCCGCTGCTGCCAGGACGAATGAGAAAATAATAATGGCATCAAGCATTGTTGTATTGTTTTTTTGGAACTGTGTTAACCGATCAAGTCAAGTATTGTTTATTTCCTCGGTAAGATAGATTTAGAAAAGATTTATCGTCATATTAAGCCCTTAATATGACAACATCTGCAATCATTATAACCAAAGATTTTTATGCTTTATCTTTTTCAGGTTTTTGTTGTCAAACGATAAAAACATTTAAATAACAGAGTAATTTTCATGAGTTTGTCATTCTGTAAATAATAATTGAAAACTTTATCAATATGATTCAAAAAGTTTCTGCTTCCGGTATTCCGAGTTCTGCTTATATTCATATTCCCTTTTGTAGAAGGCGATGCTTTTACTGTGATTTCCCTGTATCAGTTGTGGGCGATCGCTTGCGGGGCGAAACATCTGGCACTATCTCCCAATACGTTGATATGTTATGTCAAGAAATTGCCATCACACCAGCCCTCGGTCAATCATTGACTACAATTTTCTTTGGCGGCGGCACTCCTTCTCTCTGTCTACAGAACAGTTACAACGAATATTAACAGCGCTTGACAAACGGTTTGGTGTATCTCCTGGGGTGGAAATCTCAATGGAAATAGACCCAGGTACGTTTAATTGGAACATCTACAAGGCTACCGCAGTGCAGGTGTGAATCGGATAAGTTTAGGTATACAAGCGTTTCAAGAAAACTTATTGCAGCTTTGCGGGCGATCGCACTCGGTCTCTGATATATTCGCAGCTGTGGACTTGATTCGGCAGGTGAAGATTCCCGAATTCAGTTTAGACTTAATTTCAGGATTACCGCATCAAACTTTAGATAGGTGGCAGGAGTAGAAAAAGCGGTTGTATAGCACCCACGCATATATCGATTTACGATCTCACTATTGAGCCTGGAACGGCTTTTGGTCGTTACTATAAACCTGGGGATCAACCTTTGCCGACAGATGAAACCACAGTCAAAATGTACCGAATGGCACAGCAAATTTTGACGAGTGCAGGTTATAAGCATTATGAAATTTCTAATTATGCACAGCCGGGACATCAGTGTCGCCATAATCGGGTTTATGGGAAAATCGCCCGTATTACGGGTTTGGTATGGGCGCAGCGAGTTATGTAGAAGGGAAACGGTTCAACCGTCCGCGTAAAACCAAGGAGTACTATCAGTGGGTGCAAGACGGTGCTGTGATTGATTGCGAAGTGACATCACCAGATGAAGTTTTATTAGAAAATTTATGTTGGGGTTGCGGTTGGCAGAGGGTGTGAGTTTAGCGGTGTTGGCGGAACAGTTGGAATGCGATTAATCAGGAGAATTTTGTTTACCATGAGAGAAAGGCTGGGTGGAAGTTGTGCAAGAAAGATTGCGGTTAACTGATCCCGATGGGTTTTTGTTTTCTAATGTGGTGTTGGCGGGGTTGTTTAAGGAGTTGGGGGAATAAACCGCAGAGGACGCAGAGGGCGCAGAGGGAGGGGAGGGAGAGATTTTACCGCCTGGCTCTGAAATTCCAAGCGGATGACAACGGGTGTTTAGCCGTTTTCTTTGTTTTGCTCGGGGGGGTTGGGGTTGCGATTGGCTCCGCCAGTGCCCCTTGGGCAATCGCGCTTGCGTTTTGCCCAAAGTTCACGTAGCCACTGTGAGGCAGCATTAGCAGAAGTTTCGACTGACCAAGTAATTACCGCACTAATGAAAGCACTAAGAATAATCATCGAGATGGGGTCCATAAAAATCTCTTTGAATCAGAACGCTTTCATCATGGCTAATCAATGCCTACGACCTTGACCACGTAACGGTTAGAGACTGTACAGTTTATCTCAACTTATGTACAACTTTTGACCAGGTAACTAGACTAGAAAAAAAGCTGTAACTCTGAAATGGCGGGACGTAAAGCGCGATCGCTCAATTTATCTCTACAAGGACTCAAGTTAGCTGAACAAGCGCTGCTAAATTTTGAGTCTAAAGTAGCTTTGGCAGCGGAGTTACAAATTTCTCGCACAATTGTTCAGAACTTTTTTGCGCGTAAACCAGTTAGCCGTGAATATTTTCACAAGATTTGCAAGAAATTGAAATTGAAATTGGATTGGCGAGAGATTGCTGATTTACCCAAAGATGAGAAACCTGAATTAGAGGAGAACAAGCAGGACACTAACGAAATTGATGCACTGGTGCAAGAAGTGCGCCAAAAGCGCCACGAAAAAATCCAATACCAGTGCGGTACCATGCGGATGCTGGACATTTCCCAACCTGTTGCACTGGCGGATATTTACACTGATGTCAATATATTGGAAAAGATAACAAGCCAGCAATGGCTAGATATTCCAGACTTGCTGAAAGACTTCAAGCCAGAGTTAGACGACTTTGACAGATTAGACAGAGTTGTTCAGGAACGAGTACCAGGGTTACTTGCTGTGTCGCGCTACTCTAAGCTGATGGTACTTGGTAAACCAGGGGCCGGTAAAACCACGTTTTTGCAGTGGGTAGCCATTAAGTGCGATTTAGGCGAGTTTCAGCCTGATAGAGTACCGATATTCATTCGGCTGAAAGACTTTGCTGAAGACACTAGAAGAGATGACAGCAAGTTCAAATTATTGAACTACATTAGCCAAGAATTTAGCGATTGTGGTATTGCCGATAAATCGGTTATTGAAATGATACTTATCAAGGGCAAAGCCTTAATTTTGCTAGATGGCTTGGATGAAGTATCAGAAGAAGATGATGATGAAGTAGTCAAACAGATTAGCCACTTTGTTAATAAATATTTTAAAAATCAGTTTATTATCACCTGTCGCGTTGCTGCCCAAAAATACAGATTTTCGGTAGAAAATTTTATTGATATTGAAGTTGCAGATTTTAACGATGAGCAAGTTGCAGCCTTTGCTACAAAGTGGTATATAGCAGTTGCCAGGAATGATGCGGAAGGGGGGAAAGCTACAGCAAAGCTGTTTATTAAGAAGCTGAATCTACCAGAAAACAAGCCAATCCGAAAACTCGCAGTAACACCAATATTGCTGAATTTAACTTGCTTTGTTTTCCAAGCAAAAGGCGAATTTCCGTCAAAACGCTCCAAGCTTTATGAGCAAGGACTGGACATTCTGCTCGTCACATGGGATGAATCGAGGGGTATTCAACGGGATGATTTTTATCACAATTTGTCTTTAGAACACAAGATAGAGCTTTTAAGTCAAGTTGCAGCGATTACTTTTAAAAAAAGCCGTTACTTCTTTGAACAAGACGAAGTTGAGCAATATATTGCCGACTATCTCCGTACTTTACCTAATACCCAAAATGACCGAGCAACCTTACAACGGAATAGTAAGGCGCTGCTAAAATCTATTGAGGCGGAACATGGGTTAGTAGTGGAGAGAGCGAGGGGAATTTACTCTTTCTCCCATTTAACGTTTCAAGAGTATTTCACAGCAAAATGGTTTGTTGAGCGTACTGATTGGAAAGGTTTGATGAGCCACATGAGTGAGAAAGGCTGGCGGGAAGTCTTTTTACTCTCATTTCAAATGATCAAACCTGCCGATAGCCTACTCTTGTTAATGAAGCGAAAAATTGACTTAATGCTGGCATCAGATGATTATTTGCAGAATTTATTCTCACAGATATATAAAAACTCAAAATTATTGTATGAATTATTTGATATCCCTTATAACTTTGAATCTTTTCTTGCTTATTATCATGATTTTTTATTGCGATATGCTTATTACAACCTTAAGTTAGCTCGTTGCCTTATCGATTATGATTTTGAAATTGATTATGATTCTGCTTTTAAAATTATGAAAAACTTTGTAGAAATACAAGTAAATTATGGATTTTCATCCGCTACTTTGGATATATCAGTAAAGCTTGATAGTCAGATTGGTGATTATCCTATGAATATTATTGATAATTTTTTAAGTGAACATACTGACAACAGCCGTAGTCAAAATATAGATAAATTACTGACTCTACACAAAATAAAAGCATTATTAATACCTATAGATGTAATTAGTAATGCACGTGAATTAGGAGAAGATTTTACAGACCATTTCAAAGAGATGAATAACAGAATTTATAAGCTAATTGAAATTTGGAAATCAAGCCATAAAGTATTAGTTCCGGATTTGAAATCTTTAATATTTAATGATTCTAATATTGGTAATGATTGGCAGTTCAGCGAACAGCAGCAAAAAATGCTTCAACAGTACTACAATGCTAATCAATTATTGCTAGATTGCCTTAATAGTGATTGTGAAGTGTCTCCCGCAGTGCGACAGGAAATTGAAGACACATTGTTATTACCTATTGCCGAAATTGAAAAGCGTCAGCAACAGATTTCGTAGCCGATATAATCAATGATTTATCTGTAAAATTCCAAGTGATGTTTCATCTCTTACTAACTATTGATAACCTTGAAGAAAGGGAGAATAATACAAAATGTCTAAAGAATTATTTGAAGTGATGAAACAAGCAGACGCACTCACACCCGATGAGCAATTGCGTCTCATTGCCCACCTAACACAAAAATTACGAAATTGCGAAATTAAACGGAAGCCACGCCGCAAAGTAACTGAATTTGCTGGAATAGCACCCAATCTACTTGGAGGGATGGATGCTCAAGAATACGTCACACGCATGAGGCGTGGAGAGTTTCCTGATTTAGAAATTGCAGAAAAGCAATTAAGGAAAGAGGAGTGAACGTTACAGAAAGCTTACAGGATGTTACGCGCCTGTTTTTGGACACCGCACCAGTTATTTACTACGTCGAACGAAACCCACAATATTTTGCATCTGCTAGCGTGGTATTTGATCATATTTTAAATGGTGTGTTAACGGGAGTTATTTCACCCGTTACTTTTGCTGAATGTTTAGTTCAGCCTTACCGTTTAGGACAAACGGAATTACAGCAAGAGTTCATTCAGTTGATGACTGACACTGAAAACATAGAGTTTTTGCCAATTGATGACGAAACTTTAGCAATAGATGCTGCTCAAATCAGAGCCAGATACAACTTACAATTACCTGATGCCTTTCAGATTGCTGTAGCTTTAGCAGCAGGTTGTGAGGCATTTTTGACTAATGATGTGACATTCAGGCGCGTTACAGAATTACGTATTGTGGTGCTAGATGAATTGGAAGTTGCTCAATAAGCAAGAATTTTCAAATTAGTTTAAAGTGGTGCGTTACACTGCGTTAACGCACCCTACAGGTAAATAACTCGTAACTCTTTTTACGGCACAACCAACACTGGACAAGGAGAAAGGTTAATCACACGAGTGGTAACGCTATCAGTTGCCCCTTCATCAGTTAAGCCTAGCCCGCGACACCCCATAACGATTAAATCTGCCCCTATTTCATCTGCAACATCGCAGATGGTGAAAGCAGGTTTGCCTTGCCGTTCAATGGTTTCGGCTGGAATGCCTTGCCCAGAAAACAGAGATTTGGCTGTTTCTAGCAGTTGGGCAACTGTCTCTGGTGAGGACATTACATCCCCGTTGGGCGAGTCTGCGACGGGTTCCTCAACTACACTCAGCAGCACTAAGCGGCTGCTATGTTTTTGCACGAGTTTGACAACCATATCGGCTGCTTCCCGTGTTTCCCGACTTTGATCAATTGGAAATAGAACTGTTTTAAACATTCTGATTCACCTCCGCCCCCTGACTCGGTAAAATCTGGATGGATCTACTTAAAAAACATAACAAAAAGGCAATCAGGAGGTTTGTGCCGTGCCAAAGAAAACTTTAGCAAATTTATCTGCAGAAGACTTGTCTGGTAAACGCGCCCTGGTACGAGTTGATTTTAACGTACCTGTGGATGATGCCGGCAACATTACAGATGATACTCGCATCCGTGCTGCTCTGCCGACCATACAGGATTTGACGCAGAAGGGAGCTAAGGTGATTCTAGTGAGCCATTTCGGGCGTCCTAAGGGTGTAGATGACAAATTGCGCCTAACCCCGGTTGCCAAGCGTCTATCTGAGTTGTTGGGACAAGAAGTTGTTAAAACTGACGACTCTATCGGTGATGAAGTTTCTGCTAAAGTGGGGGCTTTACAAAACGGACAAGTGCTGTTGTTGGAAAACGTCCGTTTCTATAAGGAGGAGGAGAAAAACGACCCAGAATTTGCCAAAAAACTGGCAGCAAATGCTGATTTGTATGTAAATGATGCTTTTGGTACCGCACACCGCGCCCACGCTTCTACTGAAGGCGTGACTAAATACCTGAGTCCCTCGGTTGGTGGATATTTGATTGAAAAAGAATTGCAGTACCTGCAAAGCGCGATCGAAAATCCTCAACGTCCTCTGGCAGCGATTATCGGTGGTTCCAAAGTTTCCAGTAAAATTGGCGTGATTGAAACGCTTCTGGAAAAGTGCGACAAACTGATCATCGGCGGTGGAATGATTTTCACCTTCTTTAAGGCACGTGGTTTGAATGTCGGTAAGTCACTGGTGGAAGAAGACAAGCTAGAACTGGCGAAGTCTTTGGAAGCAAAGGCAAAAGAACGCGGTGTTGACTTGCTGCTTCCCACCGATGTGGTTGTCGCTGATAAATTTGCCCCTGATGCCAATTCTCAAACCGTCAGTGTGGAAAACATCCCTGATGGTTGGATGGGGTTGGATATCGGACCTGACTCGGTGAAATTTTTCCAACAAGCCCTTGCTGACACCAAAACGGTCATTTGGAATGGTCCAATGGGCGTATTTGAGTTTGATAAGTTTGCTGCAGGTACGGAGGCGATCGCCCGCACTCTCGCCGACATCAGCAAAACAGGTGCTACCACTATCATCGGTGGTGGTGACTCTGTGGCGGCTGTGGAAAAAGTTGGTTTAGCCGACCAAATGAGCCACATCTCCACTGGTGGTGGCGCTAGCTTGGAGTTACTTGAAGGTAAGGAGTTACCTGGTATCGTCGCGCTAGATGAAGCATAAAAGCTCATAGGTAAAACCAATGTAGAGACGTAGCATACTGTGGAGACGTGCCATGGCACGTCTCTACACTAATAGGGAGAAAATTGTGGAACCCAAATGGCTGGAATGGACGCAAAAATTACAAGCGATCGCCCAAAATGGTCTAACGTTTTCCAAAGATCCTTTTGATATAGAACGTTACAAAGCGCTACGGGCGATCGCCGCTGAAATCATGGCAACTTACTCGAACGTCGAACACAGCTCTATCCTCGATTTATTCGCCCGTGAAGTAGGATACGCAACACCCAAAGTGGACGTGCGTGGAGCAGTGTTTCGCGACAATACCATATTGTTAGTGAAGGAAAGAGAGGACGGCTGCTGGACTTTACCAGGCGGATGGGCTGATGTTGGTGACTCCCCCAGTGAAGTAGCTGTTAAAGAAGTGTATGAGGAATCTGGTTATCAAACACGCCCTGTAAAACTGCTCGCTGTCTATGACAGAAACAGACAGGGACATCCACCACATCCACATTACATCTACAAGCTCTTTTTTCTGTGCGAACTTGTGAGTGGTTCCCCATCGCCAAGTATCGAAACGGAGGAAGTCGAGTTCTTTGCTGAAGATGCGATTCCGGAACTGTCACTTGGACGTGTGACGCCATCTCAAATCACCCGACTTTTCCAGCATCACCGCCTTCCAGATTTGCCTACAGACTTCGATTAGGTTGTTACGGTGCAACGAAGTCCCACGCGACAGCTAAAAAATATTATCAAAGGGGGTTTGAGAAAGATATTTTCATCTGATTCAACCCTTTCTTAAAAAAACTTCAAAAGGTTAGCTATCAGCTACACCTTAAAAGAAACTCAATATGTCTTTAGTAGTAGGTATGAAATATTACTTTAGAGTGAAAAAAAATTTCAAGAAATTCTGCATACTTTAGATATTCCTCTTCAGTCACAGGGTGTTGTCCTCTTCTTCGGGTACAGGGTGTATTTAACTTTTGTTACAGGGTGTATTTAACTTTTGTTACAGGGTGTACCTATCATATTTTTTTCTAAATTAATACCTGAATTAATAGGTGGGGCTTTATAGCCTGCGTTCGGGTAGCGTACCGCAGGTATACCCTTAAATAAGTCACAATGAAAATCACTGAAAAAGAATCACAATAATACAGCAATCCTAAATTATTTGTGAACAACAAGATACCCGACTTCTTTAAGAAGTCGGGTATCTGAGTAGCCGATAATTGAGTTTTTAATTATCGGTTACAAATTATGCTGTTTGTTTCACCGCGCCTTGCCCAAAAAATTTCGGAGGTTCAGCGAGGGTGTAAACTTGGGTTTCTTGTGCGATCGCCTTAAATGTCAAAGGTATGGTAAAGAATCACTGTCTTGCCAAGTCAATCAATGATGCGGCTTGGACTCTATTTCGTCGTTGGGAGCGAATATTTTGCTCGTAACTTCAATACTCAAGTTGTTGCCGTCAATCCTAGAATGACATCTCAAAAGTGTTCGGATTGCGATGCAATTGTGAAAAAATCTCTTTCAACTCGTACCCATAAATATAGTTGTGGTTCGTACCTTCATAGAGATGTGAACGCAGCGATAAATATTCTGAATCTTGTGAGTCCAGCCACACGTGCGGCTCTGCCGCCGAGTGGACTGGCGTTCGCGTAGCGTGTCCGAAGAACTCACCCGAAGGGCAAGAGCTAGGGACGGGCAGTCCCAAAGTAACATCATTATCTTTCAGTGGTTGGGTTGCACAAAAAGGTGGTTAGAGGGACTGGGACACTAAGTTTGTACTGAGAAAAAAGTGGCGATTTTGAATTTTGTATTGCTTATGATGGTGTCATTGTAGGCGTGGGTGTGGATGTAGGTGTCGGTGTCAGTGTAGGCGTAGGCGATGCTGTTGGTGTAGATGTAGGTGTCGGTGTAGGAGTTGGTGTGGATGTAGGTGTAATGGTTTCTGTAGGAGTTGGTGTGGATGTAGGTGTAATAGTTTCTGTAGGAGTTGGTGTGGATGTAGGTGTAATAGTTTCTGTAGGAGTTGGTGTAGGCGACTGGGGTGGAGCAGGATTTTCTGCTGTGATTGCAAGTGTATAGTTTGATGTTTGTGACCCCGTAGAAACAACGACGTATTCATAAAATCCAGTTTCTGGAAGTTTAACGGATAAGCTACGTTGTGTTGAATCTTCTAAGAATCGCACTTTTCCACTAGGGGAATACACGGAAAGCAAAATTTTAGAATTCCCATTGAGCTTGACTTTCATCAATTGTTCTTCGTCAAGTTCGGCGATAAAAACTTTACCTTCTCCTGGTTTAAGAGTACCACTGACTCTGGTACTAATTGCCCCTTTGTCAAAAACGATTTTCTTGAAAGCACTGCCGGCAAGGATGGCATTGAGTTTGTCGCTGATAAATCCGTGCCAGACTTGTCCAATAGGCTGATCGATAAAATTCTTGCCGCGCTGTTCAGGAAATTGCTGGAAAAATGCCGCATCTCCTAAATCATACAAAGAACGGCTGCCAACGTTGACTTGGTTAACTTCCACTTTAGCGCGATCGCGTTCTGCTTGCGTAAAACTACCCAGTTGTTTACGTGCGTTTGAACTCAGTACCGCCAGCTTTTCCAGCAATTCGCCTGCGATGCTATCCCATTCTGCCCGCTGTTGTGCATCTTCCGGCTTATCTGTCAAGGTGCGGTTGCGTAAACTCGGATTTCTATCCCAAAAGACTTGATTGACCAAGCTAATGAAGAATTTCTCGTTAATACCTAAGTATTGACGCCGATTATCTAATCTTTGCTTGCGCTGTTGTTCTTCTCGAGGAAGTTTTGGATCGTCAGATGAGATTATGGGTGAAGATGAGTCAAGCAATTGAGCTGCTCCCCACATACCCACACCAACAGCAGTAGCCATTACCATTGCTATCACAATGATTTTACCAGGTGTCCACCAGCTTCTGGAGGGAGTGGGGGAGTGGGAGTGGGGGATGGGGAGTCGGGGGGGTGAGGGGATGAGGCTACCGCTAGGGTTTGTTCTGTTTGTGGCGGTGGCGGTGTTGGAGGGGAAATCTGCTGTAGTGGAGGATAGCCCACAGGCGACGGGATCAGTGCTTGTAGAACTTGATGAGCGCTTTGGTAGCGGTGTGCTGGTGTTGGCGATAGCATTTTATCTAACACCATCCCGAAAGTTGGACTCAAGTTAACTTCCCGTCGCCATTGCCAGGTAAGGGTATAATTATCTATAAGTTCTTGAGGCTGTTTGCCTGTCAGGAGAACGAGTACCGTTGCTGCTAAAGCATACAAATCGCTATGAGGCTCAACTAACCCCGTTTGCATTTGTTCTGGGGGAGAGTAACCTGCTTTACCTAATAACGTTGGAAGTGGGGAAGCAGCAGCACCGGGTTGATAATATTGCGAAACGACTGTTGCAGCAACTTGTTTGACACCACCAAAATCAATTAACACTGGCATACCCGCCTCTATTTCGCCTTGGTAAGGGGGAGCTTGGGGCGTGCGTAAAATTAAGTTATCTGGAGAGATATCGCGGTGAATCACTCCTATAGAATGGATATACTCCAAAACAGGGAGAATTTGTTGCAATAGCAGACGTACTTCCGCCTCTGTGAACAGCAAACCTTGCTGTTTTCTAGCATCTAATAAAGAGCGGTAAGTTTCCCCTTCTACATAATCTTGCACCAGAAATAAATATTCTTTACCAGCCAAGTTCATGCGGAAAAGTTCCCGAAAGCGAGGAATTTGGGGATGTTGCAGCTTGTAGAGAACGCTGGCTTCTCGCTGAAACAGTTCTTCAGCTTTTTGGAGAACGTAAGGCGTTTGAACTTGAGGGGAGAATTCCTTTAAAACACAAAGTTCGCGGAAGCGGTTAATATCCTCAGCTAAATATGTACGTCCAAAACCTCCTTGTCCCAATTGACGCAAAATAAGATAGCGATCGCCCCAAACAGACGGGCGATCTGCCCCATAACCCAAAGTTTGCCCGCCATGAATACCTTGATTCACCGGGTTCTCCAAGTTTTCGCCGCAATGTAGACAAAAGCGACTACCAGTTGGATTTTCGTGTCCTTTGGAGCAATAAGCAGAATTCATAGTCATTAGTCATTAGTCAATAATTGTAGAGACGCTTTCATTCAGCGCGTCTGTACATCTTTGTCATTAGTCATTAGTCAAAAATTATTCTCCCCTCACTCCCTTACTCCCTCACTCCCTCACTCCTCCTACTCCTAGTTGGCATCTAGTTTACTGACTTGCTCCGCAGCAAGGGCATACCATATTTGACCAAATGTTTGTTTATCCAGTTTCTCATCCCCGCGTCGCTGTCCCGGAAACAATCTATCAAATTTTTTGTTTGTGTCTTTGTTGAGTTGGTCGATGGTATAGTTACCCAATTGTCCTGCTTGTGCTTGACGTCTCCACTTGTCGTAGTCTCGCGCACTGTAGTTTCCCAGGTTGCGACGCGCTGAGGTGTTCAGATTAGCCCGTTCTAAGTTATTCAACAAGTCGTCGGCGATCGCGTACCATTCTTTTCGTAAAGCAGTATCTTCTGAATTACTTGTAAGAGTCCGTCCTTTAGCTCCAGGATTTTTAGTATAAAAAATTTTATCTACCGTTTGTATAAAAAATACTTGTGGAATTTCTAGCTGCTGACGGCGACGCATAATTTCGTTGCTGCGATTTGTTTCTTTGCTAACAGTTGGTTCTTCAGGAGAATCTGAGCCTCCTGGAATTTTAGGTAATGATATTGTTGGTATAGAAATAGATGATACAGCTTGAACAACGACATTTACGATTGCCCAAGTCCCAGCCAAAGTTAAAACAATGACGCTTGTACTGACAAGACTGAAAGCAAAAGGACGAAGCCAAATCGGTAAAGGCAGCGCTTGAGCAACCATTTGAGTTTTATTATGAAGCTTGCCGACAACGGTATTGACATGTTTTCGCCCAGGAGCAACGACCATTGTCTTAAGCTTTGTCATATAAGTATTTGCAGGTTTGGCATTTACAGGTTTGGTATTTACAGGTTTGGTATTTACAGGTTTGGTATTTACAGGTTTGGTATTTACAGGTTCGGCTGCAGGAATGTGAGACTGTAATTCTTTGAGAACGTCATCGGCTTTTTGATAGCGATCGCTTGGTTTATAAGCCAACATCTTTTTTAACACAGCTTCTAGTTTGGGGCTGACTTTGATTTCTTCTCCCCAACGCCAAGTTCCCTCAAAGCTGTCGTAGAGTTTTTGCGGTTCCTGTCCCGTTAATAACACCAGCGCCGTCACTGCCAAAGAGTACAAATCGCTACTAGGAAATGCTTTTCCCTGCCGGAGTTGTTCTTCTGGTGCATATCCTTTTTTACCTAAAAGAGTACGAATTCCACCGAGTTGGGTAAACCAAAAACCCTGAGAGGCTGGCAATTGTTTTACACCACCAAAGTCAATCAGCACAGGTAAATTATCAGTATGCCGCAAAATCACATTATCAGCAGAAATATCGCGGTGAATAACATTGAGAAAGTGGATGTAAGACAAAACGGGCAACATCTGTTGCAGCAGTTTGACAACTTCCTCCTCACTAAAAGTTTGCCCCTGAGTTTTGCGGGTTTCTAATAAATCCCAGTAGTTGTCACCCTCCACATAGTCTTGCACTAAAAAGAAAAAATCTTTATTAGCCAACTGTACTTGTAGCGAGGCGTGAAATCGTGGAATTTGAGGATGCTGAAGTTTTTTCAACACACTTGCTTCTCGTTCAAACAGTTCTTTAGCTTTTTCTAAATCTTGCTGTTCTTCAACTTGGGGTGCAAATTCCTTCAGCACGCACTGTAGTTGCGATTGATGTAAATCCTCCGCTAAATAAGTGCGTCCAAAGCCTCCCTGACCCAAATGACGTATAATCCGATACTTTTTATCGATAATTTGCCCTACCGCAAGAGGTAACGGCTCACCGCATTGAGTGCAAAAGCGGTTCTTCTCATTGTTTACGTGTTGTTTGCTGCAATAAACATCCATAGCGCTGAAGGATGAATAAAAAGTTTTTATTAAGTTGCTACAAAGTGGAAAGCCGCGATTACGCATATCTCGCCCTTTATCCTTATTATTTTGCCCTGCTTTTTTATGGGTGAGGGAGAACCTAATATTGCATTTTTATAGAATTGAAGAATAATCAAGATATTTTAATAATACTAGTGATATTTTATACAAAATAGGGTTTATCAACAATACTTTCCTTGTTTTTGCTTCAAGAAAAAAATTGGGAGATTTCTGGAAATACCTCTTGTTCATTTGAATAAAGTGTTAGAACTCAGTTCATCAATATCAATTTCTCAATAATGTTGAGAAGCTCCTCAATATTTATTGAACGTAGAAACAATAAAGTAAGACTTATAAAAAATAACTTTAATAAAAATTTATAACAACCCAAATAGATGACGTGAGTTTGATATTTAAAAAAAATAAAAGAGGTTTTCCAATGACTGAACGTGAAAAAATCGAATTAACGAAAGCAAAAGTTGAATTAACAAAAGCTTCTTATCCTATAGTATGCTTTGGATTAGCAGCCATAATAATGGTGGTGGCAACGGTAGCTTCAGCCGTTCCAAATTCAAAATTAAGTGGTGAGAAATGGGCTGCCATACTGGGAGTCGTGAGTAGTGCAATAACAGCAGGAGCGGGTATTGCTCAAGCACCCCGAAACAATGGGAATCAAGACGGAACTTCCTTTACAGCTCAAGAACACACTACCGTGCAAAACAAAAATGGTAAGGTGGACAAAGAAATAACAGTTGCTGGGGAATCTACTCACAGCACTTAAATGAGTATATCTAGGTAACGATCGCACATTCTACGTCGCAATCCTCGCAAACAAGGAGAAAATAGAGAAAAATACTCAGATTTTTGCAAATGAAAGCAGAAAAACAGCAGCGTGCAATTACGGCATTTCAAGACTTTTTAACTACACCCCTAGAAACACTACTACAACAGCATCTCAACACGGATACTTCAACAGTAGTGGCATTATTTCACTATATGGCTGCTACTGTACCCGCTTACAAAGATTTTTTAGCACATCATGGGGTAAATCCTGATCAATACCAAACCTTTGACGATTTCCAAAGATTACCGCAACTCACCAAAGAAAATTACCTGCTACGTTATCCTTTAGCCCAATTGTGCCGTCACGGAGAGTTACAAACGTGCGACATGATAGCTGTTTCCTCTGGTTCCACAGGAAAACCCACATTTTGGCCGCGTTTTTTTGCAGATGAAATGCAAATTGCTACGCGTTTTGAGCAGGTATTTCATGACAGTTTTTATGCAGATACTAAACGCACTCTAGCTGTAATTTGTTTTAGTCTAGGAACCTGGGTAGGTGGAATGTACACCACCAATTGCTGTCGCTATCTTGGCAGCAAAGGTTATCCTATCACTGTGGTGACTCCCGGCAACAATAAAGAAGAAATCTTTCGAGTCGTGCAGGAACTTGGTTCGGATTTTGAACAGGTTGTGCTGTTAGGATATCCTCCGTTTCTTAAAGATATTATTGATACTGGAATTGCCCGTGGTATTGAGTGGCAGGAATATCAGATAAAGTTGGTTATGGCGGGAGAAGTCTTTAGCGAAGAATGGCGTAGTTTGGTGGGTGAAAGAGTTGGTTCCCAACATTCCTGCTACGACTCAGTATCACTCTATGGCACGGCAGACGCGGGTGTTTTGGGTAACGAAACCCCTTTAAGTATCTGCATTCGGCGATTTTTGGCAAATCACCCAGAGGCAGCGCGTGCCTTGTTCGGGGAGTCTCGTTTACCTACACTGGTACAATATGACCCCGTAAGTCGCTTTTTTGAAGTGATAGATGGCACATTATTATTTTCTGGAGACAATGGCATTCCCCTCGTGCGATATAACATCTTAGATAGTGGGGGAATAGTTAGTTACGATGCCATGCTCGAATTTTTGGCAAAATATGGCTTCGATCCAGTGGCGGAGTTACAAAATCAGGGTGGAAGAGGCGTTCGTCAGCTACCTTTCGTTTACGTTTTTGGACGCTCTAATTTTACAGTGTCCTACTTTGGAGCGAATATTTACCCAGAAAATGTGACAGTGGGATTAGAGCAACCAGTCATTAGAGAATGGGTGACGGGTAAGTTCGTGTTGCAAGTGCAGGAAGATGCAGACAAGAACCGATTTTTATCTGTGGTTGTGGAGTTAGCACCAGGCGTGGAAGATAGTGAAGATAAAACGGAAGCCATAACATCCTCCATTCTTACCCAACTCAAGCGCCTTAACAGCGAATTTGCGAACTACGTTCCCCCAGAATACCAAATGCCACAAGTTGCATTAGCGCCAACAGGCGATCCAGAATATTTCCCCGTTGGGGTGAAGCACCGCTACACGCGTAAGTAGTGCGAAATTGCAGCAACTTAGCAATATTAGGATATTTTTAGCAAGAAAAGAAAAGACAATGGTGAGCGGCAAGCCTTAAAATCAATTCCAACCTTGACATTAAGTAGATACAAGAACTATCAGCTGAGTTATGGTATATTCAGCAACATTGCTACTAAAGTGTTCAAGCGTTAACTACTAGGCTTGCCATAACAGAAAAACCTCACCATTATGTCACTACATTATGCGGCAGCCAAAAACTGATTCTTTCTTGGTCAAAGCAACTCTGCTTACCACAAGCACCCTGACTGTTATGGCAGGGGCAACGATCGCACCTTCACTACCTGCAATGCGCGAGCATTTTGCCAGTGTCGCAAATGTGGACTACTGGGTGAGGTTGGTTTTGACGTTTCCAGCACTCTGCATTGCAATAGGCGCTCCTTTTGCAGGGCTCATCATCGATCGCTTTGGACGAAAACCATTGCTGAGCATAGCTGTGGTTGTGTATGGTTTGGCTGGTAGCTCAGGCTTTGTATTGAACTCCATAGGAATTATTCTACTAGGACGGGCGCTGCTGGGCTTGAGTGTAGCGGGGATTATGACCACAGCCACAACTCTGATTGCTGACTATTACATTGGTGCAAACCGCGCCCAGTTTCTGGGATTCCAGGCAGCATTTATGGGTTTGGGGGGCGTGATTTTCCTCACTGTCGGCGGTTTTGTGGCAGATATCTCTTGGCGGATGCCGTTTTTAATTTACCTGGTTGCCTTAGTGCTTTTGCCCTTTATCCTGCTTTTGCCCGAACCTAGTCGCACAGGCAATTCCTCAACTCAACTCAAAGATACACCACCAGAACCAAGTGATTTTCCGTGGGTGTTGCTGGTGCTAACCTACGGAATTGCTTTTGTCACCCAGGTGGTGTTCTACATGATACCAGTGCAATTGCCCTTCTTTCTCCAACAGTTGAGCAATGCTAATGCTTCTCAGAGTGGATTGGCGATCGCCTTATGCACGCTCTTCAATTCTGCGACTGCTTTTGGATATCAGGGCATCAAAGCACGTCTGTCATTCATTAATATTTACGCGATCGCCTTTTTGTTTATGGGCATCGGGTATGAGATCATCGGTTTTGCTCCGGCATATGGAATCGTTCTTGTTGGGTTAGCAGTTGGTGGTTTCGGACTAGGACTGTTGATGCCAAACCTGAATGTTTGTTTAACCTCCGTCATTCCTGCTGTCTCGCGGGGTCGAGTGTTAGGCGGATTGACGACTTGTTTTTTCCTCGGTCAGTTCATTTCACCTATCATCAGTCAGCCCTTAAGTCAATCGGTTGGTTTGGGTACGACTTATGGTTTAGCAGGAGGATTCATGCTGGTTTTGGCTGTCATTACCTTTGGGGTAATGACGCGGTGGAAGTGATTCGCGTCAAAGCTTCAGTCTCGCTCTGTTGAAATTTCAGAGCCTGCCAGATTTGGAACAATGGTTGATGGAAAATGTGAAGTAGGCGATGCTCCTCCGGAGCCGCCCAAAGGGCGATGGCGCAGAGCGCCCGCTTCGCGATCGCGTTTCTGGCAAGGGGCGATTTCCTACGGGAGGCTACGCGATCGCCCTTGAACGGATTGCCCGTAGATTTAAAGTTGATCAATGACAGAAGCACTGTCTCTATCGATAGTGCTTCGAGATTTGCTGCGGGAGAGACTGCGATCGCTATGAATTTTTTCCTTCTCGATTACGTTCCCTGGCTATTTGCTTTTCTAGTGAACGGCTCACATCCCTTGCCCAAAAACACATTTCAGGTACTGGGTGATAAAACCATGTTTGTAGGAGCATCAAATACATCTCAAGGTGTGGAATTGAGCCTGACCATATACTGGGATAAAGACGATCTTCTAAGGCTTGGCGAAATTCTTGAAATGCACCAAATTCATGAGTAAGCTTTTCCCAAGCTGGGTGCCATTTATTATTACCTGTTTTGTCTATTTCAAGCATAGGATAAAAAATACATAGGAACGGCGCACGAATTTCTGGATTAACTTTAGCCCATTCTCTACATTCAGCGTCGGAAATACCGAATAATATGCCTTCTTTATTAGGAGACTCTCCATCAAACCTGTGTTGTCGTGGTCCAACAAGAGCTTTTAAGTAATGAACCTCTGATGGAGTTGCAATCTCAAAAAAACGTGATAAAGTCCCCCACAGCAAAATTGGTTTCTCTTTCACTAATAATTTAATGATATTTCGGAAATTACTATCTAGTGCAAAGAAAACCCTGTGATATTCTACTTGGCATAGCCGTGTAACTTGATTGCTGAGTCCAACTGCGAATTCATCATCAATGCCACAATGTTTTTGAACTAAGAGAGTAACCTCCTCAAACAGATACCCATCGCTTGCAGAGCCCCTAACGTTTTCAAGAAGTCTGTGTGAAGTAATCAGTTGTTTAATCCATTTGACAAGTTGTTTGTCAAGCTCCTCTCGGTTGTGTTGGTACATGGAAATAATTTCGAGAGCTGTCCATATACCTTCCGAACCGTGATTAAAAGCTAGCTCATCAATTAAAGGAAGGATATCTTCGGCACTGAGGTTGTCCAATCCCTTCCCATATGAGAAATACACACATACTGTTGCAGGAATACTTCCCTCTTTTACACTCTGAACAATTTCATTAAGTCTTTCAACAGAAATCTTAACGGCGGTGTATACATTTACCATCTGATTCTTGAGAGCGTCAGATTTAAGAGCAATCTGGATACACTTACCCGCAGCTTCTGTTCCCCTTTTATCAATACCAGCAAGTAATCCACGGAGAAACTGTATTCCCTTTCGGTCGATAGATGCCTCAAACTCGTTCACTGCAACCTGAAAAGCATCTATCGGATCTTCCAATTTCATTGCTAACTCATGGGCAAACGGGAATGCATTATTCAGTTCTTCTTTAGCCATTGTTTGAATGGCACGATATGTAAGCTCTTTGTCTACCGCAATTTCAGCCGCAACTTCCTTTGCTTTCCTGGATGAGTATTCAAAATCTCGGGTGGAGCTATTATCTCTGTCATAACTCAAATCGGGATTACGAATATCCGCCGACCAAAATTTCGTATAGAGAAGGGCTCGTTGGATTGGATCTGTCGGCATAAGATCGTCATAAAGCTTTCTAACTTTTTGGGAGAAGTTTTCTGATGCTTTCATTCGATCAAAATAGAGCCAATCACCAACTCCCTCAATAGCCTCAAGCCAAATGCCTTTCTCTTTTCCAATATCCTTTACGATATTTTCAATATCGCCAAACAGATTTTCACAGAGTAATGCTCGAATATGAGAAGCAAGAATCTTCTCACATTTATCTGCAAATTTTCTATAGTTAGTACGAATATTCGTGAGCCTTTGAAGACCATTTCTATAAAAATCGAAAATTTCATCCCAGTTTTTTGGATTCCAATCTTTAAGAGGAGGTCGGCTCCCTATTAATTCGGAGCCTCTAGACCAAACAATGTAATCTTGCTTTAAAGTTTTGTCTAATGCTTCAATACAAATTGAAATAATTCTCTCATCACCAGATGACAGCCCTTGATCAAGTATTGCAAACCTTTCAGAAGGCTCAGCTTCAGTTCCACTCAGTTGTAATTGAAAAAGTTGTTTGAACCGACTAGCTGCATTAGTTGAATAAGTTTCATTTTCGATCGCAGCTAGTCGCATGAGTAGTTGTGCTGCTACGTAAAACGATCCTTTTCGGAAAACAAGTTTTTCCAACACTTCCACAAGATTTTGCTTTCTCGTCACTATTTCTTTCAAATCATCTATAGATAGATCTCCATATACATACCGGATAACATCGGCAACGCCATCAGGATCAATATGTACCAGAGCATTAAGACACTGTGAACCAAGCTCTGTACTCAATCTTTCCAACGAGCCGCACCATCCATCTCTTGCCAAAAGCCGTTGAGCAACTATAGCGGCTGTTTTTGAAACATCAAAATAACGCCATTGACTTAGGAAAGACGCACGTAGCGCTGGAGGTGCATTTTCTATGAAGTTAAGAATAGTTTTTACACGTAGTAAATCCAGCCTTCTGGCTCCAAGAAAAGCAGCTATGGGGAGAGGTTGGGCTATGAAATAACAACCACGATGATCTACAAGATGTTGTTTTGATGCATGAGCTAAATATTCATACATCTCATCACCAGTTTGTCGAGCTAAATTTTCAGCGACAAAGTCAATCTCATCACTGAGATTTTCATCCGCACCTACTTGCTTGAATAAAGCAAGACACTCGATCGCTCGAACTTGTTCGACTCGATTGATGCCGCAACCTGTGAGGATGCGCTCTACAACATCTTCGACAGATTTCAGAATTGGTGCTCCTTCTGAATAGTTATCTGTTGCTAGCACAGCAATGCGTGGGTACCCGCCACTTAGATTCTTGATAAAGTTGATATCTGAGTCATCAGCTTTTGGGTAGCGTTGTCGAATGATGCCCTCAACAAGAGTGTCGTCAGCAGGAGCAACAGAGATATTGAGGCAGTTATCTTTTTCGATAGGTTGGTTATCATTGCCAATCGTTAGAACTCTGAGGTTGCTACCTTCCGTCATCACGATTTCACAGAGTTGAGCAGCAGTCTCACGCGGACATTCATCCACAATAATGAGGGCAGAACTTCCAGATTCTGAGAGACTCTGAGCCGTTTGGAAAATCTGACGACCAATGTCCCTGAAATCACAATAAATTGTAGATGTTGCTAATGCAATCTTCGCTATAGTGGTTCTATCTCTAAATACCTCGTATACAAACCGAGTTTTTCCCACACCTGATGGACCAAAAATCCTGACGAATTTTTTAGACTCGGCTAGATAGTCTGCAATTCGTTCTTTTATTTTCTCGAAAGTAAGTGAGTTCTCACTAGGAGCTTCGCGTTCTAGCTGGCTGAGAATCTTTTTATTTCCAATCAGAAAACGATTTGCTTTGTCTTCGACCTGTGGAATTAACGCAATATCAGCTTTTCTACCCAATCTTTCAACTGTTTGAAAACCTCTTAAACTAAGCCCACACTGCCTCTCATTAAGCCAGAGTGCGATCGCTGGGTGTTGTGACACCCAATCAGCAATCTTATTCGCGTCATAAATATCAATATTCTTTAATTGATTGGGATCAGCTCCAGCATCTCGAATACCTTGTTTGATACCTTTAATTCGCTCATCGTATTTGGTTCCAATCACCACGGCAGATGTGAAACCGATATAAGAACCATTTTCAGCAATGACCTTTGTCATCGCCTCATTCAGCGTTCGTACAGCCCCTTTTTTTTGACTACCCTTTGTCCAAACCTCTTTTTTCCAGCCTGCTGGTCCCGGATCGGTAGCTTTTGCCTGAAATATACAAAATCTAGAAGGTAAATAATCTGTACGTTCAAGACCACCAGCCCATGAAATTCGTGCATCTTCTCCTCCATCGGGAACAGTAATCTGAAGGGGTACTGAAACTCCACGCAGACTGATACCAGAGCACTGAGCTTCGGCATATAGCAATTTTTTCAGCAGTTCGACAAGCTCTTTGCTATCCAAGCTTTGAATCTGAGGTGAGAAAACGTTAAAAATCATGCCATGTTAAAGATGTATGTAAGCTAGTAAAAACTATAAATTCATATACTGTAGATTTTGCGTTTGTCAATTTCTTAAGCTTTAACAGCAAGTGTAGTTTGGGTCAAGCGACAATGCGATCGCAGTTTTGGAGTTGGGCGATTGGCTCCGCCAGTGCCCCTTGGGCAATCGCACTCTGGCGTTTGAAAACTACTTTCTGGAACGCTACAAAATGTATCTGTTGGGTGAGTTACAGTATCCTTCAGATATGTATCAGCTATATGCCATAAAACGACTCCGACAAATCATTTATCATGAGCGTGCGGTGCTTGAGGCTCTAGAAGCGCTGAAAAACCCTAACTCCAAAGAGATCCAGCTTCAAGTTGATGCTACATTGCAACGTTACGCATTTTTGTACGACAGTTAAGCATTGCCAATCTGTAAAAAAACCCGTCCAAATTATCATTTGAACGGATTTCTTTTGTCAAAAAATTAATTACAACCTACTTTTGTTACAGTTTGTACCTTTACAACTTACAAATCAGGAGGCAAAATCACGTTATCAATCACATGAATAATGCCATTGCTGGCTTTGATGTCAGGCTGAACCACCTTAGCATCATTCACTGTTACCCCAGCGCTGGGATCAACCTTGACGTTAATCGGACCACCTTCAATGCTTTTCACTTCTCCAGATTTCAAATCACCGGACGATACTGAACCTGAGATCACATGATATTGCAAAATCTTCACCAGGACTTCTTTATTTTCCGGCTTTAACAAATCTTGTACCGCATCTTGTGGCAGTTTGGCAAATGCTGCATCACGGTAGGTGCGAAGACTGTGAAAGGACCTTTGCCTTGCAAGGTTTCTGCTAGTCCAGCCGCCCTTAAAGCCTTGGTTAGAAACGTAAAGGAACCGTTGGACTCTGCAACCGCTACCAAGTTTTGGCTACTTGTACCCGCTCCAGGTGCAGGAGGTGTGGTGGGTGTAGTTGGTGTTGTGGGTGTACCTGGTGTTGTAGGTACTTCTGTTCCAGGCGGGGTGGGTGTGCTTCCAGGGGGAGATGTGGGAGCCACAGAAGGACTTGTCCCAGCTCCACCTGGACAAGCAGCACGGTTATAAGGACACTCCTGTAAAATACTAGGACTGGGGTTTACTCCTCGTCGTCCTTGTGCCACTGTTGTGTTTTTAGCTGGGTTTTTTTTGGATGTAGCTTGTAGTGCAAGCTCACTAGGTGTAGAATAACCTGCATTTACTAATAGGCGTTGAGCATCACTATACGCTGCTTCCTTGAAAATACCAGGATTAGAATTTAATATCTCGCTTGCTCCAGTAGGTAGACCCATAAGGAGACTAATGCCCGTTACTCCTACTATGCCAGCCAACTTGGTCAGCAAATTGCTGTATTCAACCTTCATAAACTTTGTTTGGCTTTAATTTCCACACATTACCATAATGATTTATATCATTATGGTAGACAGAAAATCTAACTAAAGAAGTAAGATTTTTTGTCACAAATAAGCAATATATTAATTTGGAAAAATTTGAACATTTTCCTATTGATGAGTTTATAGCGGTTCAAGGCATGAATGAAGTGCAGCTAGGGCAAATAATATTCCTCAACTCATCAGCGAGGGAATGAGAATGAATTCTGTGTTGCCTTGTTCTCTTGTTCTTTCAAAACGTATTCCATGAAATTGAAACTCGCTATAATTTACCACCCACATAAAAATCTATATCAAATATAGTTGAATTGGAAAAAACATTTATTTATAGACCATTGAATTAGTTATTCTGTTCCCGGAAAATGAAAATTCCGGCAGAATTGCATAATTCCAGCCAAAAGAAAAAGGAATAAGCGCAAGTGAATATATTGAGCAATTGATTAGAAAACATATGAGCAGCACCGCGTATGTGCTACGCATTCACTCGCGGTGCGCTCTCCGACGGAGAAGCCAGTGCAGGCGAGTAGCGTCCCACACGCTCGTTGGAGTGGGCTTTCTGCTTTCATCATTGTAAAATTTATAAGGGAACCACCTATAGGAACTGAAGAATGCTGGAATTATACCAGTTTGAATTATCTCAATACTCAGAAAAAGTGCGCCTGATCCTTGATTATAAAGGGCTGGAATACCGCAAAATCGAGGTGACGCCAGGGATTGGACAGGTAGAACTATTCCGGTTGACTGGTCAGCGTCAAGTACCAGTTTTGAAGGACGGTAGTAGATATATAGCGGATTCAACGGAAATAGCCAAGTATTTAGACTCACAGTATCCAGAACGCCCTTTGATACCAACCGATCCAAAAAAGCGGGGTGTATGTTTATTAATAGAAGAATGGGCGGATGAATCAATTGGGGTCAAAGGTCGCAAAGCACTGTTTTCTGCCATTAGTCAAAACCAGAATTTTCGCAAGTCCTTACTCCCAACCAACACACCAGATGTGCTCAAAAATCTGGTAGAAGGAGTACCCAGCGACGTACTGACAGTTTTGGGTTTAGGGGTGGGTTATAGCCCAGATGCGATACGTAGCGCGATCGCCGACTTGAAACAAGACTTGGAAGCGCTTGTGCTGTTGTTGGCAGATAGCCCTTATTTAGTAGGAGATGAACCGACCTTAGCTGACTTTGCCGTGGCGGGTTTGTCGATATTGCTGAAGTTCCCGGATGGTCCCTATCTAAATTTACCAGAAACCATCAGAGGCAAAGGAGTCCCCGTATTGGCTGAAAATCCAGCTTACCAACCGTTCTTTGCTTGGCGCGATCGCCTCTATGCGCAATATCGCAGACCACTCATAGGTGGTACCACCACAGCAAGTCCAAATGCGCCTACTTCAATTCAAATTGAGTAATGAGTCAATAGTCATTAGTCATTAGTTATTGGTTCTTAACAAATGACAAATGACAAAACTTTTGTCGCCAATTTTGTCTTGTACAATTAGAATGCAACATATGAGAAAGCTCATCACTATGTGATTAATGAAATGAATTTGGACGCTCCATTAGGTTCGGTTATACAAGGCTCTCTCACAGGGGGATTAGAAGTTAGATTGCACCCCGATGTTTCGGTAGAAGATATGCGGGTGGGTAAATTTTTAGTTGTCCAAGGGGTGCGATCGCGTTTTTTCTGCATGCTCACAGACGTAGCGTTAGGAATTGCCAACCAAAGAATTATTGCTAATCCTCCTAATTGGGAAGATACTTTTTTACGAGAAATTTTAGCAGGAGGCGGCACATACGGTACCATCAACCTCGCGCCTATGTTGATGTTTACTCCGGAATCTCAAGAATCTTTTTCTCCAACAAACGGCAAATCTGCAAATCCTTTTGTTCCATCGGCGACAGGTTTGGCATCATTTCAGCCGCAAACCAGCACGACAATGGAACTGCTCCCAGTGAAAACGATTCCCAGCCACTTTAGCCAAGTTTATGAAGCTTCCGAAGAAGATTTTCGTCGGGTATTCGGTTGGGAAGATGATCCTCAAAGGAAAAATTTTTCCATTGGTCAACCACTGGATATGGAGGTACCAGTTTGCCTCGATTTAAACCGCTTTGTAGAAAGAAGCAACGGCGTTTTTGGGAAATCAGGAACTGGCAAATCGTTTTTAACAAGGTTACTCTTAGCTGGGACAATCCGCAAAAATGCTGCAGTGAATTTGATTTTTGATATGCACTCAGAGTATGGCTGGGAAGCCGTCTCGGAAGGGAAACAATTTAGCACTGTTAAAGGTTTAAAACAGCTCTTTCCTAGTCTTGTTGAAGTCTACACTCTCGATCCCGAATCCACCAAGCGCCGAGGCGTTTCTCACGCTCAAGAACTCTACTTAAGTTACGACCAAATTGAAGTCGAAGATATTAAGTTATGCAGTCGTGATTTAGGACTTTCGGAAGCGAGTTTGGATAACGCCAATATTTTGTTCGCTGAGTTTGGCAAGTCTTGGATTCTCCAACTCATAAATATGACCAATGAGGAAATCAAACTCTTTTGTGAAGAGAAGCGAGGACACCAAGGTTCAATTACCGCACTGCAGCGCAAACTCCTGCGATTGGAAAATTTAAAGTATATGCGTGCGGCGTGTCCCCAAAATTACGTCAATCAAATGTTGCGTTCCCTAGAAGCTGGGAAGAATATTGTTGTAGAGTTTGGGTCTCAATCGAATATGCTTTCTTATATGTTGGTGACCAACATGATTACCCGGCGGATTCACCAACACTATGTCAGTAAGGCAGAAAAGTTTTTACAAACAAAAAATCCGAACGATAAACCAACGCAATTGATGATTACGATTGAGGAGGCGCACCGTTTCCTCGACCCAGCGACAGTACAAAGTACAATCTTTGGTACTATTGCCCGCGAGATGCGGAAATATTTCGTAACGCTCTTGGTAGTTGATCAACGTCCCTCGGGGATAGATAATGAAGTTATGTCCCAGATTGGCACTCGCATCACCGCCTTACTCAACGATGAAAAAGACATTGAAGCCATTTTTACAGGCGTGTCTGGTGGAGGTGCCTTGCGGTCTGTGTTGGCAAAATTGGACTCTAAGCAGCAAGCCTTAATTTTAGGTCACGCCGTTCCCATGCCGGTGGTTGTGCGTACGCGTCCCTACGATATCAAATTCTATGAAGAAATTGGCGAAACTGCTTGGGAAGAAAAGCCAGATGAAGAAGTCTTCGCCGCAGCACAACTCGCCAAAGCGGATCTCGGGTTTTAGAAATTTTCGATTTGAAATTTGACAATTGGTAGTCGCTAAGTACAGTATTTCATGAATTCGTAATGTTTTGAAACGCACCAGGAGCGCGCTCGGTAAACGCAGCGAAAAGTTCTGCAGGAGGTGAGACCAGTGCTGCAGGAGGGTTTCCCGACCTAGGCAACTGGCGTAAGCGCAAAGCGCGCCGCTAGGCATACGCGTAGCGTCTCCGTTCGCCCTTGGCGTGCCGCAGGCATAGGAGATACCCGAAGGGGTTTCCCGACCTAGGAAACTTTTCAAGACAAAGGAGCGCTGAGTCTCGGTTTAAGTTTTCGCGATGGCAATTATGTAGTAAGGAACATTTGGGCTGTTTAAGAGGATGTTTGAAAAGCTTATTTTTATGTATCCAGGCGATTAGAAATCGCGGCTATACAGACAAAACCTGTCTCCGCATTTGCTCAAAAAAGGTGAAAATATATTTTTTCAACGCAAAATAGGAGACACATTTGGCTTTCAAAAAGTGTTTGGTTTTCGCGCAGGTGTTGCGATCCTCCAAGAGGAACTTCAAAGTGCGATCGCTAGCTTAGGTGGACAACCAACCAGTAACTTATCCATCACTCTTCAAAAAGATATAAAGATAGGCAGTCGGCGATGGGAGTAACAAAAGGTCTAACATTGGTAATCGGGGTGGGTAATTCGTAGTTGATATTTAGGTTTTTAGTCGCGCTTGGGCGCAATTACGTACCCATGACCACTTGTTGAACAAACTCTGTAATTATGTCCAGCTACCGCGCATCAACTCAAGGATGACAAAATTCTTGCAGCAGTGGTTGATGAACTTTGCAACGTTCACGGATGCCATATTGTAATTTTGTACGGTTCAACAGCTAAACGTACACACACCGCTCAAGCATGACTACGACCTGATTGCTGTTAAACAAACTGGCTTTGAGTCTGCGGGATGCCCGTTTCTGGAATAATAACTATCTAGATATTTTCATCTATAACCAGAAAGATGTTATAATCGTAGATAGTTCCTTCCTGCAGATTCTCGGGGGCGTAGTATTGCAACGGGAAGGTTTCGGGCAAAACTTGCTCAAGCAAGTAGACGAGTTCTTTGCCACTGAATCCTGCGGCGCTATCAGCAAACGAAATTCAACTGCGGCGCACTTGGTGCTACAAGATGTTAAAGCGCATCTCCCAACGAGACATTGAAGCTGATTACCGTCGTGTGTGGCTGCTATATACGCTGCTTGAAGACTATTTTGCCTTACGTCAGAAGTGGTATCTCGGTTCAAAGGAGAGTTGGAACTGGCTCAAAACTTACGAGCATAGATACTTACATGGCTTTTGAAGTGGCTCTCAAGCCTGGAGCGCCCTTTTCGGCTATTGAGTCTTTGGTGAAAAAAGTGATAGCTCTAAACCCAGGTTAAGGGAGAAAACATCTCAACTACCAATTCTCAATTTCCAATTCCCGATTTCTAGATTTCGTGACATCCCTCCATGATGAGAACCATTTCAGTTCGGTTATCCGGCTATAGATGGAGGAATGATTACGGGATTTTAGAGTCACTATAGATAGTGTAACTTTTCAAAATGAGTATTAGACTCTTCGTACAATAAGATTGATTTGCATTATAATAGAAAGATTTAACTAAAGTACTTTACGATTAACATGATATATCGTACTATAGAAGATCTAGAAGTCATACTGACTTCGTATTATGATTCTCGCCATCAGCGATTTAAGGATTAAAAAAATTATTGAAGACAAACCAGTATGGTTATAAACGATTTCAAAATTTAGGGAAGGTAGGGGAACCTATCGAAAAGAGTAACCGTCTTGACAAATTCTGTAGAAATCAATTTTCTCTGTGATAGTTCCCCTGGATGCGTATTACGTGTACTAACTTTCCCAATCCGCCCTAGTTATTAAGTATTAATTTTTGTTTACGGAGTAGAGGAAAACGCACCAATGCCTACTGTTGATACCCAAACCGAAAACCTTAACGCCAAATTCACGGCTGATATGGTGCGAACCTATCTGCGCGAGATTGGTCGTGTACCGCTGCTAACCCGTGAGCAAGAGATTGTCTTTGGGAAGCAGGTACAACAAATGATGACGCTCCTGGATGCTAAGGAGGCTTTGGCGAAGAAATTACGCCAGGAACCTAGCTTAGAAGAATGGGCTGCTCATGTTCGCAAATCTGAGACTGAGGTCAAACAGATCGTACACCAAGGCAAGCGCGCAAAGCAGAAGATGATTGAAGCGAATTTGCGCTTAGTTGTTGCCATTGCCAAGAAGTACCAGAAGCGGAACATGGAGTTTCTGGATCTGATCCAGGAAGGAACACTAGGATTAGAGCGGGGTGTGGAGAAATTTGACCCAACGCGTGGTTATAAGTTCTCAACCTACGCTTACTGGTGGATTCGTCAAGCGATAACGCGGGCGATCGCTCAGCAAGGTCGTACGATTCGTTTACCGATCCACATTACCGAGAAGCTGAACAAAATCAAAAAAGTGCAGCGTGAACTGGCTCAGAAGTTGGGGCGATCGCCAACTCCTGCGGAAATTGGCAAAGAACTTGAGTTAGAACCAGCGCAAATCCGCGAGTACCTCAACATGGCGCGTCAGCCAGTATCTTTGGATGTAAAAGTTGGCGATAACCAAGATACCGAACTGCAAGAAATGCTCGAAGATGAAGGACCATCACCAGAGTATTACACCACCCAGGAATTCTTGCGCCAAGACTTAAACAATATGTTGGCAGAACTTACCCCGCAACAGCGAGAAGTTTTAGCCCTGCGCTTTGGTTTACTGGATGGAAACGAAATGTCTTTGGCGAAAGTTGGCGAACGGTTGAACCTTAGCCGCGAACGCGTCCGTCAGTTAGAGCATCAAGCCCTTGCTCATCTGCGTCGTCGTCGTGCCAATGTTAAAGAATACGTTGCTAGCTAATCTACGGACGTAGCATTGCTACGTCTTGAATGAATCATGGCGACGCGCCTCCTGAATTCAGGGGGCGATTTTTTTTGAGGAGAACACAGAACACAGAACTCACAATCACCTCCACAGATGAATCCACTTGCTGTGTGAGCTTATATCAAGCCTGGTACAGCGGGACGCTCGTTAAGTTTGAACTTAAGACAAGAGAATTTTTGAGGGTTGTCTTTAAAAATTCCCAAGTTCTTCACAATTGCAGCTTAAAGTTAAACCAACAGCTTCCTATAAGCTGCTGGCAAAAACAACCTATTGTCAATATCTATATGGGTAAATTCGTATAGTGCGTAAGTTCTACTCAGTTCTGAGTCCTGAGTCCTGAATTCTGAGTTCTTTGTTGGTCATGCGTTACCATTTCCCCCTACTTCCCTATATTCAGTTATTTTTGCCAAAATTTCTCGACGAAATTCGGAATCAAGAAAATTGCTTGTGTAGTTTAGCTTGTTCATACATTAGAGAGATGACTCTAGCAAAAAGGTGTTAATTGTTTTTGAAATTAAATAATCAACAAGAAAAATGCTAAAAATTAGGTTTTCTTTTTCATTTTTCATTTTTCAAAACAATCATCCTATGGGGTGAACCTTAGGGGTGAAGCGCGAATAGAACGAATAATGGTAGGTTAAGATCATCGCCGAAAATTCAATGAAAAATTTATTTGTTGGCAAAGATTTCTCCAGACAATATAAATCAAACCATTGACGGAGCCTTTATATATCAATACTTCGGTAACTTGTAAGTAAGTTGTAGAAAACCCAGATAATTTTTTTACAGGAGTAGTAGGGTGGCTAACAACATCAAAAAGTTTGTTTCTTCAAGTTTATTAGGAATCCCCTTTGTAGGCGGACTTCTCATCCTTGGTTTTGTTGCTAATTTTCCGAAACCAGTACTCAGTAACCAAACTGCATACCTTGATCCATCCACGGTGTCCTCTACAGATTCTCAGTTACCAACTTACACTTGGTTGCAAAGTCATCCTTCGCCTGCTTCAGAATTCAGTGGGGACAAGCAAGCCCGTTTGCGCAAAGCACTGACAAAATCAGTGAGTGTTCTAGGTCATGTCACTCAACCAAATATCACTCAACCAAATAATTTAGAAATCGTCTCTACAACAACCACAGCAAAGGTTGTAGAACCCCAAACATCTGCCAAAAAAGCCACAGCTGCGGCTGCTGGAGCTAAATTTCCCCAACAAGATGGTGTTTACCTTTATGGTCAATCGCCAAAATCAGGTGAACTCGGGCAAGGCTATATCATATTTGAGAAACGGCAGAGCAAAGTGATTGGTGCGCTCTATATGCCAAGCTCTGAGTTTAGTTGTTTTAATGGCACACTCCAGTCCTCAGGACAGTTGGCAATGACGGTAACAGGTTACCCTGGTGATAAAAGCCCTACTCAGGTGGCGACAAACAATACATTGCCTCGGGTCATGGATGATGAGTCCAGTAATTATGCCCACTCTGTAACGCTCCAAGATTATTATCCGGTCAATGGAATGGCTGCTAGCGATCGCCAGGTTTTACAAATGTGTCAAAGCGGTATCAGTCAGTAGGGGTGTAATGCCTTGCGCCCGTAAGGGAGTAGGAAATCAAAAATAACCGACAATTTCTAATACACAATTTTACCCGCTTGTCAATACTCAATTCCTGGTTGCGCCTTAATGCCTTGATCGCGGAACGGATGCTTAATGAGAGACATTTCTGTCACCAAGTCGGCTTGTTCAATCAATGCCGTAGGAGCGCCTCTGCCGGTGAGAATAACATGATTGTCAGGTGGCTTTTGAGCCAACCCGGCTAAAACTTCTTCAACTCCTAAATAAGCAAGTTTAAGAGCTATATTAATTTCATCCAACAGCACCAGCTTGAAATCTGGGTTGCGGATATATTCTAATCCTTTTTGCCAAGCTTCGACAGCTTTTTCAATATCGCGATCGCGGTCTTGGGTTTCCCAAGTGAAGCCTTCGCCCATAGCATGAAATTCTAATAAATCATCTTGCCAAATACTGAAAACTCTTTTTTCCGCAGGTTCCCAAGCTCCTTTGATAAATTGAATAATCGCGACTTTATAACCATGACCAAGCGCACGCAACACCATTCCTAGCGCCGCCGTGGTTTTTCCCTTGCCATTACCAGTATTTACGATAATTAACCCTTTTTCAGTAGAGGCATTAGTAACTCGCACCTCCTGCACTTGTTTGCGTCGCTCCATCTTTTTGCGGTACTGTTCTGACGTCAGGGAGGAATTCTCCCCAACAGCTACATCACTAGTCGTTGCCCAAGTTTCATCGGTTTGCATGGCGCTGGCATTGAATTCAGTGTCATTACTACTAGCATGAACCAAAACAGTCAATCTGAAGCAAGCGAACTCAATTGCGGGAAACAGAATTCTTGTTATTCAAGGCGATATGACTTTCGCACAGATGCTATTGTGAACAATCGCTACAAAAACAACTAAACTAAACCGTTCAGTTTACATGCCATTTGATTGCAGCTTCCGTTACACTACCCAAGGCATTGCCTTAAATTCACTGATATAAATGTTAATTATCTAACAAAAGAATCTCAAAATTTGGTACGATGACCAGTGAAAAATTTGTCACACAGCAGGCTCAGTAGTATCAGAAAAAAAATATATAAAAAATTTTGATAAACAATCTCAGGTGCTGAAAAAGCACGAATTGAAGGGAATATCAAATTTTGATGAAATTAAGTGTGATCGTACCCTGTTTCAATGCTGCGGATACCATCGCTTTTCAATTGGAGGCGTTGGCTAAGCAGCAATGCTCCGAACCGTGGGAGATTGTTGTTGCCGACAACGGCTCAACTGATGACACCGTGGCGATCATCAAACAATATCAGCACCGCATACCTCATCTTCGTTTTGTCGAAGCATCTGCTCGCAGAGGTTCTGCCTACGCCCGCAACGTTGGTGCAAGTGTTGCCAAGGGTGTTGCCTTTGCATTCTGCGATGCTGACGACGAAGTTGCCCCAGGATGGGTAGCAGCTATGATTGAAGCACTCTCCAAACACGACTTAGTTGCAGGTTGCAACGAGTACTCGAAATTGAATCAACCGTGGGTCATTGAGTGCTGTGCATACGCAGAGGGCAATGGAGTTAACAAACATCCATATTTTCCATATGCAGGTGCCAGTAATCTTGGTGTCAAGCGTTCAGTCCATGAAATGGTCGGTGGTTTCGATGAAACGATGCTCTCACTCCAAGACGTTGACTACTGCTGGAGGATTCAAGAGGCAGGGAAAACACTTGACTGTGCAAAAGATGCACTCGTTCATTTCCGGTTTCGCAACACCATTGAAGGTCTGTACCGTCGATCTTGGAAATTAGCTTGTTACGACGTTTTGCTACATAAAAAGCATCAACAAGTGGGTATGCCTAAGTTGATCAAATGGCAGGGGTTTGTCAAAGACGCAGTCATTCTTGCTTTGAAATTTATGCTGAGAGTTCGTGATAGAGAAAGTTTAGTGAGGTGGTTATTAAATTTTGCCTGGTTTGCAGGACATTTGCACGGTTGCATAAAGTATAAGTATCTTCCCTGAAAAACCTACCATCTCTGGTCTAGGGGATATGATCAACCAAAACATTTAAGAATGCAACGACGGCTGATTTATGGAAAATAGAGCTTCCGTTATCCAAGACGATATTACTCAGCTACAGGTAGATGCTATTGTGAATGCTGCCAACAACAGCCTGTTGGGAGGAGGCGGTGTAGATGGCGCGATACATCGTGCCGCCGGACCAGAACTTTTGGAAGAGTGTCGCAAGTTGCACGGATGCGATACTGGTCAAGCAAAGATCACCAAAGGTTATCAGCTGACGGCAAAGTGGGTCATTCACACCGTTGGTCCTGTGTGGGAAGGTGGGAATTCTGGTGAAGATGAGCTATTGGCACAGTGTTATCGCAACAGTCTAGCCTTAGCAGTGCAAAATGGCATAAAAACCATTGCTTTTCCAGCCATTAGCACAGGCGCTTATGGTTTTCCGCTCCACCGGGCTACTAAAATTGCTGTTAGTGAAGTTAATAAGTTTTTACAGAGCAATGATTCCCTAGAACAAGCCATTTTCGTTTGTTTTGGGCAAAACGCTTACAATTGCTACTTGCAGGTGATGCAAGAAATCACTCAAAGGTAGATACGATTGTATCCTGTCTGTTTATTCAAATTTGACATGTAGTCGTCCATAGAATACAAGTCTGGGGCTAACTAGAAAAAGGACAAGGGGAGGAAGATTTTCATGCTTGGGGTTTGCAGCAGAAAACCTGCCTATGCAGACTAGAAATCTTTTGTCGTTGAGTTTAGCTGGACAGATGTCTAGTAAACTTATCAGTTATTTCTTTGGGGGCTACCATGTCAAAACAGCTGGGTAAAAAAATCTCACCTGCACCGATGCCAACTGATATCGGCGTCGTCGATTTGATTGATAATTACTTCACCGCCTACAATTCAGCACGGTTACGGGAGATATGTCATCTCCTTAGTCGAGATGTCTTCAAGGAAGGCGTGACGGTAGGAGTCAGCCTTTCTGGTGCGATGACACCAGCAGGATACGGAGTTTCTGCACTGGCACCGTTAATCCGCAACGGATTTATTGACTGGATCATCAGCACTGGTGCTAATCTTTATCATGATATGCACTATGGGCTAGGTTTTGAACTCTTCGCTGGCAATCCATTTTTGGATGATGTGAAGCTGCGCCAGCAAAGCACTATCCGTATTTATGACATTATCTTTGGTTATGATGTGCTGTTGGAAACAGATGCTTTCATCCGTAAAGTTTTGCAAGCTGAACCATTCCAAAAACGGATGGGAACTGCGGAATTTCATCATCTACTAGGCAAGTATGTCCGGGAAGTAGAAAAGCAACTGGGGGTTAAGCATTCCTGCCTGCTCGCTACAGCTTACGAGTGTGGCGTACCTATTTATACATCTTCGCCGGGGGATAGTTCCATTGGTATGAACGTTGCCGCATTGTCGTTGGAAGGTTCCAAGCTAATCTTAGACCCTTCGATAGATGTCAATGAAACAGCAGCTATTGCCTACTCTGCGCGGGAGACAGGAGGCAAGAGTGCAGCTGTCATTATTGGTGGTGGCAGTCCGAAAAACTTTTTGCTACAAACACAACCGCAAATTCATGAAGTTTTGGGACTAGAAGAACGAGGACACGATTACTTTGTCCAGTTCACTGATGCTCGTCCTGATACTGGAGGGTTATCTGGAGCAACACCCTCGGAAGCTGTGAGTTGGGGTAAGATTGACCCAGATGAGTTACCCAGCACCATCGTTTGTTATACCGATAGCACAATTGCACTGCCCTTAGTCACAGCTTACGTTTTAAACCAAAACCAGCCTCGTTCTTTGAAGCGGCTGTATGACAAGCGGGAACAGATGTTAGAAAAGTTGCGGACAGATTATTTAGCAGCTAAAACTCAATCAGTAGATGAAATACCAGCTGCTGTGACTGATGGCGGTTCTCCCCAAGAAGTCGCAACTTATCCTGTAGGCAGGTTGATTCCTAATACCGGAGGCGGGGAGTAAGAGAGATGGGGGAGCAGGGGGAGAAAATTCTTCCTCATGTTCCTTATCTCCTCATCAGTTGCGACTGACCAACATATAAGTCGTCATCTTCCCTTTGTCTTTGATTTCGATTTCACCACGTTTTTCAAATAGGAATTCATCACGTAAACATTTGTAGGTAACTTCTGTCACTTGAATTTTGCCAGCCAAGCCCTGAGATTGCATACGGCTGGCAATTTTTACTGTGTCTCCCCAGAGGTCGTAGGTAAACTTTTTCATGCTAATGAGCCCCGCCGCCACCGGACCGCTATGAATTCCGATACGGATGCTAAAGTTTTGGTTGTTTTCAGTATTGAACTGGGCGATCGCTGTTTGCATATCTAACGCCATCTGGGCGATTGCGCGTTCGCGGTAGCGTGTCCCTTCGGGACTCAGCGCAGTGCCCTCAAGGGCAATCGCTTGGGCGTGGTTTGGGCATCGCCTAGGCAGACCACCAACTACCATATAAGCATCATCGGTAGTCTTAATCTTCTCCAAACCATATCGCTCGGTAAGTTGGTCGAAAACTGAGAAAATTTTGTTGAGTATGTTGACTAATTGAATTGCACTTATTTGAGAGGCGATTTCAGTAAAACCTACAATATCTGCAAACAGAACTGTGATATTAGCAAAGTCTTCTGCAATTGTACCTGGTTCTTCTTTCAAGGGGTTGAATATTGCTTCTGGTAAATTATCCAACAAACCGAACGCGTTTTGTTGCTGTTGATGGCGTAGTGCTTCCTCTGCTACAATGGAGCCAGTCATGTTACGAAAAATGCCGCGAGTGGCAACTGGTTTTCCTTCTACAAATTTACAGTTAATATTCCCTTCCACAAAGATTTTTTCACCATCTTTAGAAACGAATACAGTTGTCAGTTGTTCGAGTTTTTCCCCTGACATCACGCGACAAAATAGTTCCCGACATTCTTCTTGAAAATCGGGATGGATGATGTCAAACAAATTTATCTTCTGAATTTCAGCTTGAGTATATCCTAAAGTTTGAAGCCATGCTCGATTAACATATTCCAAACGACCATAGGGAGTCACAGACTGAATCAAGTCGTTGGTGTTTTCAAACAAGTCTCGATACCGTTCTTCGCTTTCCAGTAGCGCTGACTCTGCTTGTTTGCGTTTGATAAATTGAGCAATTTGGCTACCTATAGAAACCATCATTTGCAACAGGTCTGCATCTTTTGATTGTACATCCCGACTCAAGAAAATCATCACGCCTAATATTTCATTGTCAGCCAAGATGGGAAAGCCAAATGCTGTATGCAATCCGGCTTCAACAGCGGCAGAAGATCGCCTGTCAGCGCCTTGTTCCTTGCCCAATCGCTCAATATTAGTATGATGCGATATATGACTCATCCAAACGGGCGATCGCGTCACCCAAATTTGACCAGGTAAGCCTACACTAGGGGTATAAGTCGTCTGCCAAGTGATTGCTTTGAATTCTTGCTCCGCAAATGTTCGACTCGACCAAATTTCCACACACCTGAGAACTGGATTGAAACTGCATCGCTGTACCGATGCTTCCATATATTGATTTGATGTCCAAAGTTCTCCTAAATCCCATGCCAGGTTTTCACAAATTGTTTGTATAATCTTCGGAATCGCCTGCTTTACACTTTGAGGCTCTGATAAGATACGGGTTATAGCAGATTGTGTATTGTTGCGTTCTTGTCTGCGCTGTCTGGCGGTGATGTCTCGACCAATGTATACAATATCTTCTAACCCATCTATTTTTTTCTTAATCACTAAACAAGAAAAAGCAATCAGTATTTTTTCTTTTGTTTTCTTGCGACAAATAAATTCTCTATTTTGAAAACTTTTTTTATATAAAGAAATCGATTGAAAAGCTTGTTGCCAAAAATTATTATCTTCAAATATTAAAGAAATTGGTTTATTTACTAATTCTTCTTCACTATAACCAAATAATTCTAATGCTGCGGAATTGACTTTCTTGATTTCTCCTAACTTAGTCGTTATTAGCAAGGCATCTCCCATTGAACTAATAACTTTTTCGATGTAGTTTTTATACGCACCTAAAACACTATATAGTAACTTGGCGTCATTTATTTTATGAGATAATCTTTGCTTTAAAATCATCTTTTTTGCTACATCTTAAAAAATAACCATTCATCTCTTCTCAGAATTTTTCCCTGAACTCTTTAATAATATAGATGATAGATGAAAATATAAATAGCATTTCTTTCGACAATCTCGTTCAATTGCTTTGAATATAAATCTTTTTTGCTCTCTTTATAGATTTAAGGATATCTTCAATTCCTATAAATTCAGGAAAACTTAGGTTTAACTTTTTCGCCCCTGCTCGTCTGCCCCTTGCTCCCCTGCCTCTTTGGTCAAGAATTATATATTGCCAAACGATGAATGAGATTGATGTTGATAACTCCAAATTCAGGATAGCTGCGATTTTTCAAAACTCGTGAACATGATTTTAGGGTGTGACTGCTGTTATCGACAATTTGTACCACTAAATATATATTCACTCATAAATGTTTATTTAAAAATATCTCTTATGGAGGATTTACTTTTTTTATAACTTACTAAATATGAGCCTTTGAGGGCATTTTTCCAGATAAAATCAAAAAATAATATAAATTAAACATCATATCTGGTTTTATTTCCGGAAAATTACTAAAAATTACAGAAATTTTTGTTTTTTATACTTAAATACAAAGCGCTGCTTATTCTCATTAGTGTTTAGTCTTTTATAGTAAGACACATCTATGTTTCATATCAAATCCAGTTACTCACTTACTGCATCTACATCTCACCCCACCTAACGGCACCCTTCTTCGTAAGTTCGCAGAGGGGAAGAAGTGAGGTTTCGCGGATATGATAAGTAAACAAACGGATGTGATATCAGAACGTTTTTGTTTGAGCACCAGCGCCTTAATCTCTCAACAGTACCTGTTGTTTCTTGGTTAAACACATCGCAATGCCTTTCTCGTAGTAAGCTGCTTCGTTAATGAAAACTGGATAGACTGTTGATTCTCCTTCATAAGCAATCTCCTTACCATCAAAAGTGAGGAAAATCGGCTCGCCTGGATTGAGAGGCTCATAGTCCCTAAACTGAAGCTGTTGGTGAATCATCGCCTGAATCTCTCCCTTCTCATTTCTGGGATAGTCGAGGGTTCCCACATATTCATACAAAGTGAGTGTGCTGTGAGTCTGTGGAACTAAACCTTTGTTGTATCCTTCTATGTAGTCCAAGATGACATAAACCAGTTTCTCGGTTTTCGCAAACAAGTCTGCATTCAAGACACCCTGAGCCACAGAACCCACTTCAATGACAAAACCCAATTCGCATAGGGATCTCAGAAGGGGGCTCTCTTGCTTCGGTTGTGTCCAACAAACCTTTATCAAGGGATTCATCGAGGTCAGATACGCAGCTAATCGCAGACTGAAGGGATGCTCGTTCTCCACCAGAATACTCAATCCCATGTTTGCAGTTGTAGTATGCAAATCCAAAATCACATCCACTTGGGATTTGCCTTTCGGTCCCAGTATTTGGTCAATGGCTTTTGCTCTCATCTGTTCATAGTCACAGAGCGTTGGGTCAAGCAGATCTTGACTTTTGAAGCAACGATTTAAGTCGTTGTCAATGTAGCGCCTATTTTCCTCAAAGGCTTTGGGATTGGCTAATAACGTCAAAGTTTTAAAGCTAGGTCGCTCAATCAAATAAGGAAACTGGTCAAATTTTTTAATCAGGTATGCCCCTGTGAACTCATTTCCGTGGGTTCCACCAACGATCGCAACCCGATTGATTTGGTTCATATAATAACTCCTTACAAGGTAACACCGAAATTGATGGTAGGCACTAAACACCTCCAGATTGCCAGTTACCTACTGCTGATTGACCTTCTTGTGACTGCAATAACCGGAGTCCTACTATACATATTTAAACACTATAGCAATCCTAAATCAGTTGTGAAATTCTCTGATTTCCTTCCTCTGTGTCACGGACACTTTCTACAACGAGGGGAACCCCCGCACAGAAGTGTCCTCCTCTACGTCCTCGATTTCTCACAAATCAAATAGGACTGCTATAGATTATATTTAAAAGATTTAGTTTGAACCTCTATTTTTGAGCTTTTGGCGTTTCGAGAGCATGATCAATTAATGCTTTCGCCCAGTCGATTCCTTTCTCTTTGGTTTTGTGCCAGTCACTACCAAGGCAGGGATAGCCATACCGTACTGCTTTATTTGTGCCATACACGATGACAAACCATTCACAATGTTTTTTATGGTAGTTGTAGAAAATTTTGTATTTTCGGTGGGTAACAAAAGTGTCACCGTAAGGTGAAACGTTTTCACTAAGTTCTTTCATAATTCCTCTTGAGTTGCTGTTTTCAATCGCACCTGTAAACCGCTTTAGCCAAGTGACACAAAGGCAGCATAACGCCTCTAGGCAAATTTGTACAAATATAGTTTTATTGTCATTCCAAAATAACCTTGCAGTAATTTTAAGAAAAAACTCTCTAGTTTCTTCTCAAACTCAAGACTTGATGTTAGTGTATTTCAGACTTTACCCTTATTAGCAGGCGTCTCGTTTTCACCTAAAGGATGAATTAAGCTTAAGCTTGCAGTACAGAAGGTATTAATTAAAGTTAAGTTTGTAAGTAATCATGTATACAAATCAAATTTTTACTTAAATAATTACGGAAAATCGGGCTGTTTACTGAAAATTAAGTACAAGTTAAAATTCAAGTTAAAATTAAATTCAAGTTAAAAATAAATAGCTCAGTATGCTCAAATTCTCTGCCAAGAAGAGATAGTGTTAAGTTTCGTGTCACCAGAGGCAAAACTTGTAGTAAGTATACATTTTATGGCACGAACCCTCCCTCATATATTAATACAGTTGGTGATAAGACCAAAACGATTATCAGGATCGCAATGTAGAAACCTTGCATCCGAAAGTTCTACACCTGTGGAATAAGACAGCACATTCCGGACAGGCTGCGCTTACGCTATCATCAACAATCCTTAATTGAACCGTATTGCCTGATATATGACCTTTCAAATCTCTAAGAGGTTATTTTTACCAAAAACTTTGGTAAAATATGGTTTCATGATTACTATACGTAATTTTAATTTGTTTGTAAAAAAAAATACATTGATTAAGGTTAAATTAAATATATTTAACAAAAAATTATTTATTAGGGGTGAGTTATGAGCCAGCCAGATCAGGGAGACAAAGACAGCTTTTTCTACCCTCATAGTCGCTATTACGGTCAAGTTAAGCCAGAAAACCTCGTGTTTAACGCCAATCTGCAAGAATTTGCTCAAAAAGTTGGCTACATTACCAATTTAGAAACTTCTGGAAAAATCTCTCCTGAACAAGCCTATGAGCAAATTAAGGCGCTCTGGAAACAGTTAAAACGTAGCAAAAAGGAACTAGGGATTGGCGATGAGCCGCCAAACGAACCAGAGCCACCACCGGATGCAACTTAAGCTTACTCAGAGTCCAACAGGAGTACTTCAAACTCTTTTGGGGTTAGCGACACCACTATACTTTCAGAATCATTTTTAGAATCTACTCGAATCAGCCAGCGATCGCTAGACTGACCGCTAGAGAGTAGTTCTCGACCACAAATAACTCCAACTTTTCCAGCTACGTATGCTGGACGAAGAATTAGAACTTTGTCTCCTACTTTGGGGTCAATAGCGCTCCTCAACCGAAACTTTCAAGAATGAAACTACGTAAGTGAAATCCGAGGTAATTTATAACCTGCTCTTAATCTTAGCCAAAAACGCGTCTATTTTCTCATGGACGGATTTAGAATGGACTCAAAAGCTTTGTCCTTGTCCTTTGAACAGGACTTTCGCTAACAAGAAGTGGAAATTTCTTTCCGAGCTTTGTCAATGCAGGTGCATGATATTGATATCATACCCAACGAACCAAGACCAATGCAGATTACTCAGTGTCTCCACACAGCCATTCTTGTCACTGACCTAGAACGCGCCGAACATTTCTATGGAAAGGTGCTAGGATTGCCCAAAATAGAACGCTCCCTGAAATACCCTGGCGCTTGGTATCAAGTTGGAAACTATCAAATTCACCTGATAGCCGCCGTTCGAGTTCCTACCGAAGACCAAAACGAAAAATGGGGACGCAACCCCCACATCGCCTTCTGCGTTGCGGACTTAGACACAGCCAAACAACAACTCCTAGATCAAAATTGCCTTATTCAACCCAGCGCCTCCGGACGCCCAGCCCTCTTCACCAAGGACCCAGATGGCAATGTTATAGAACTAAGTCAGCAATGAGAAGCCCAGATGAGGCAGATGAGGTAGAAAGATAAATTTTTTCCTAACTCTGCTTTGTTTATTGCCTCTTGCGGTTCAAATTCCAACACAAGTGCGTTACACTCCTCTCAAATCTTACCTTTGCGTTCTTCGCGTCTTGGCGGTTCGTTAATGAAAATCTTCGCCTACACCTACAGCGATCCCCTACTAGAACCCACTCCTGACCCCACAACTTGGGAATGGGAGTTAGACGGTATTTACCAAGACTTAGGCAAACGCTCTCAACTACAAAAATTATTCAACGACTGTAAAACCGAACCACCAAATTGTCTCCTCATCCGCCGCTTAGAAGAATTGGGGGATACTCTAGACGAAGTAAGTTCGCGCCTTGCAGAACTGGAAGTCATGGGAATAACACTCATTGCTATTGAGCAAGACTACAATTCTTCCCAAGACAGTCCCAACCTCCGCGCCGAATTGCTGAAATTACTGTACGAAATTCAGCATCAACAACGTAGCCGCCGCATCCGCCAAGGACATGCCCGCAACCGTTTGGATGCTGCACCACCACCTGGTAAAGCCCCCTACGGCTACCGTCGAGGCAAAGGAAAATATATCATCGATCGCACGACTTCCCCAGTCGTCAAAGATTTTTTTGAACACTTCCTACTCTATGGTTCTCTGCGAGGATCTGTACGTCACCTAGCGAAAAAATACGGCAAGAAAATTTCTGTCACCACCGGGCGTCGTTGGTTGACAAATCCGGTTTATCGCGGTGATACAGCTTATCAAAACGGAGAAATCATTTCCAATACTCATGCTCCTATTATTACCAGGGAAGAAGCCGCCCAGGTTGATAGACTGTTGCGCCGCAATAGGCGTTTACCACCTCGGACTGCTAGCGCACCGCGTTCTCTGGCTGGGTTGGTTGTCTGTAACGAGTGCCAATCTCACATGAGCGTGACTCGTGTGACTATGCGCAAGCAAGAGAAAGAGTATCTTTATTTACGTCCTATTACCTGCCCCAAACACCCCAAGTGTCGCGCCCTTCCCTACCAACAAGTTTTGGAACAGACAATCCAAACGGTTTGCCGTGACTTACCCCTTGCTGTGGCGCTTATGAATTTTCCTCAGTTGGATGCAGTCAAAAATAGCTTAAATGAAGCTATTTACCGCCAGCAAGAGGTACTCAATCAGTTACCCTGTTTGTTGGAAACAGGAGTGTTAGATGTGGAAACAGCAAAGTTAAGAGCATATAAAATCCGCACAGAAATGTCTGCACTCCAAGCAAAACTAGCAACTTTACCACCAGTTAATTTGCGTTCTGTTGCCCAAGCTGTTTCGATTCCGCAATTTTGGTTAGACTTGTCTGAAGCAGAGCGACGATTTTACTTTCGAGAATTTATTCGACAAATTGAGATTATTCGTCAGGATAAAGAGTGGGAATTGCGAGTTATTTTTATTTTTTAAAATTTTAAAACGAACTTGAACGACAACTTTAACTCAACATATAACCAGGGTTAGTTGCTGACTTGAAGAAACCACCTTTTTTAGTGGTGATATCAAATCTGGTACTTACTATCGCGCTTCTCATTTAAATGAAGTACAGATTTATCTGTTTTATCTGTTTTATCTGTGTCTATCTGTGGTTCATTATTTCTTTGGTATATTTTACAACGGGTTGTAAATCGCTAGAATCCATACCTCACGCAGGTTGCGCTACCCCTCCTTTGTAAGGACAGGGGTAGGGGTAAAGTTTCGCGGATACGATAAGTAAACAAATAGATTTCATATGACTTATCTAATTTTTTGATTTTTGATATTAAGACTTCTATAAAATACAAAAGTTTGTAAAATAATTAAGTGTAAATACTGATAAATAACATGGTTCATCAGTTAAACTTAATCTTTCTCTCCACCCTTTGTTTGTGGGTTTTTGTTTTTGTGTAACAATCTGCTTTTTAAGATTGGTGCAAGATGTCAGTATATCAGGAGATTGCAATGGTAAATAATGAAATAAATATCGCGGCTACTTTAGTTTGCCGAAATTTTTGGGCAAAATATTTCATCACTTATCAATACTTAAAGAAACGGCTAGAAAATCCGGAATGGTTTTTGATGGTTATAATTAGCCGATTTAAGAGTGTGGCACTTTTGAAAAGCTTCTTTGTTCAACCCCAGATAATTGAAAGAAATCAGGCAACGTGTTCTTTCTTTGATATTGAAGTAGATGATGTCGTTGAATCTTTGAAAAAAGATAGTTTTTCCCTTGGGCTGAATCTGCCGGAAAGCATTGTACAAGAAATACTACAATTTGCAAGCAGTACAGATTGTTACGGTGATGGAGAACACCAGCTTGGCTTTTATTACACTGAAAAAGAAAAAGCAGAATCTAAGTGTGGGAGAACTTTTAAACGTGGTGACTATTTCAATAGTAATTTGCTTTGTCCAGCTATCAAAAAACTTGGAAATGACCCAAAGTTATTGGAGATTGCCGCTAAATATTTAGGCGGTACTCCCGTGCAGACGGGAAGTCGTCTTTGGTGGTTGTTTTCGCTGAAAGAACAAGAGCAGCACCTTCTTTTAGAGAAAATGAGGTTTCTTTCATTACAAGGAAGTACCAGAGAAGGTGCTTATTTTTTTCATTACGACCTTGATGACTATCAATTTTTAAAATTTTTCTTTTACCTGACAGATGTAGATGTATATAGTGGGGCTCACGTTTGTGTTTGTGGCAGCCACAAAAAGAAGAACATTGCTCATCTGCTGTCATTTTTTAGACGAAGTTCCGATGAGGATATTATTGACTATTATGGCTCTGAAAATGTAGTACCTATCTGCGGAAAAGCTGGTTTTGGATTCGCAGAAGATACTTTTTGTTTTCATAAGGCAATGATACCAACTCGTCAAGACCGTTTGATGTTACAAATACAATTTGCTCGAAAGGATTATGGAAACCATAACGACCTAGTAGAGCCATCAGTACTAAAAAGATGTTTCTAACTTTATCACAAGAGCTACCATTTGCCGTAATGGGATAAACAGTATATTCCTCTACTGATTTATGTCATAGAACACAAGTTGTCTACCCGCGTTACGCACATTCATAACTCTCCTTTTGTAAATCGAAGCAAAAGGGTGCATCTATAAAAATAGCAAGACCACGCTCGCTATCAAATGCCCTTTCAATTATCTCCAAAAATATTTTAATAAGTCATAGTTTTAGCAGTTTTATAAAAAAAAGATTATAAACTAAAGAAAAAATAGGAAAAATCTATTAAAAAATATTATTTGTTTACGAGGAAATGTAAGTTAATTTAAAATCAAGGGATGATTTAAGAACATTCCTTGTTACAAGTGGCAACATTTGAGATTCCAGAGCGTCTGGAGTTTAATCGAACCAGCTAGCACAACAAATATCCACCGAATATGCAAGAAGGAAGCTTTATTTGGGGTCGTCTAGAAAAACAGTATCGCACGGTTGATAAATGGATTGATTGGGTATGGGTAATAGTGCTGCTTTTGGCAGCAGTTTTACTGTTCACCATAAATCTCGGAGAATTGCCGCTGCGAGATTGGGATGAAGGTACTGTGGCACAAGTTGCACGTGAAATATGGCGTGCGCCGGCTGGTTCAATGCATTGGCTTTACCCGACGCTAGGAGGTGAACCATATTACAATAAGCCACCGGTGATACACTTGCTGATTGCTTGGGCTTACTCTTTGGGGGGAGTGCATGAGTGGACGACACGCTTACCCGGAGCAATGCTCACAGCTATCTGTGTGCCTTTACTGTATTACATTGGACGAGAAATATTTCGCCAACGTTGGGCAGCAATTTACAGCTCGTTGATTTACCTGACAATGCTACCAGTGGTGCGTCATGGGCGGTTAGCAATGTTGGATGGAGCAGCGGTCTGTTTTTTCATGATTATGATATTGTGTTTGTTGCGATCGCGCCGCAATTTACGCTACTGCCTTGGTGTTGGCATCGGTTTTGGATTGATTTGCCTGACTAAGGGGATATTGGGCTTATTGTTGGGTGCGATCGCCCTTATTTTTCTGTTTTGGGACACACCGCGACTCCTCACCAGTCGCTATATGTGGACAGGAATGCTGCTCGGCATTATACCTGTTACTTTTTGGTATGGTGCTCAGTGGATCCACTATGGCTTTACCTTTACCAAAATCGGCATGATGGATCAATCGGTTAGCCGTGTTTGGAATTCAGTTGAGGGTCATTCTGGACCAGTGTGGTATTATCTGCTGGAGATTCTCAAATACACATGGCCCTGGCTGATTTTTTTGCCGTCAGGAATGCGTCTATGTTGGGAAAACCGCAACCTCAGTTGGGCAAAACTAGTGCTGGTGTGGTGTTTAGTTTATCTGGTTGCTATTTCCTTAATGGGAACCAAACTTCCTTGGTATGTATTCCCAATTTACCCAGGCATAGCCTTAGCTTGTGGTGCCAAAGTTGCAGAAATCGAAAAAATGCCTTTACTGTCATCTTACCCTCGCCCTTTGGTAGTATTTTTGGCATTCCTGTCGATAGTGGCAACTGCTGGCAGCATTTACTACACTTTAGCAAGTACAGCAAAATCAGACTTACAACTGATTTTTGCAGCAGTAGTGACGACAATGGGTTTAGCCGCTGTTTTGGCACAGCGAGGTGACGGGCAATTCCTCAAGGTTCTATTTTGGGGGAGTTATGTTTCGCTACTGCTGTTAATGAAATCCAATTACTGGGTTTGGGAACTCAACGAAGCTTATCCAGTGAAACCAGTTGCACAGATGATCAACCGGGCAAACCCAACAGTTAAGAAGATTTACACATCTTTTTCCTACCATCGTCCGTCGTTGGATTTTTATAGCGATCGCACCATTGTTCCCGCTTCTTTGACTCAACTACAGCATTCTTGGCAATCTGACGGACAACCGTACTTCCTGCTTGATGAACCTGCACTCAAAAACCTTAACCTGGAGTCGGTGAAGTTACTTGACCATGCTTTGGAGTGGTCACTAGTTACAAAAAATACTAAGTAATTTTATACGTAGAAGGAATCAGTTAGTAGTTAGTGGTTAGGTAAACAACCAACAACTAATCACTAACAATTCCCAATTTCCAATTTTTAACGTTGCTTCTCTATTTTTGGCAAGCTTGGATAATCGTCGTAATCTGTAGCTTGTTGGGTTATACCAATCATACTCAAGACAATAGCACCTCCTACAACCAGAGCGACTACAGGGCGCTTGAGGATGACCAAATCCCGTAGAATCCTAGCTAAAGGTCGGCTTTGACGACGGAGTGCCGACGATATTATTATCTGTTTATAGGTTACCGGATCGCGGACGTAATGACCGCTTTGACAAACGACTAACCTTTCCTGACAATACGGACAGGTAAACAACCCAATGCACGTCTTTACTGGCTTTGGTGTAGCATTTCTTTGGCAAATTGGGCAAGTCACATAATGATTATCAAAGGTGTGTGTATTCATCTACCTCGTCCGCCTAGTCCACTTACTTGCTCTATCTCAATAGCTACAGACAATTTCCAAAGAGGGCACCCATGTAGATTACCGGTGTAGTCTGACATCAGCCATGAATCACCGATATCGAAGGGCGGAAGCCCCTAAATTATACTTATGGGGATGAAGCCCGACGGCAAAGGTAGCCCGTAAGACTTATCCGTAAACTCCCGTTGCCGGGAAACCCCTTTCGGGTAAAGTTAGCAAGCGCCAAAGTTCAAGAGCGGTACTTTCCTACATATACTGCTTTATTCTCCGTAAGGCTGTTTCATATGTGAGGTTTCAGAGCTACAAACTGGCAAGCATTCGTAGGTGAGACTTTAACACACAAGCTTGAACGTAGTCCAGTTAAGGACTTAGGCGGGTCAGGTAGCGTCAGTCCACAACTCCATGCCTTTAGGGATGGGGTTGCTTCTCAACTAGAGAACCCTGACGCATACGGTGTTCATCTTTAGACAGGCAACAGCCTGTGCTACAAGCATGGCTCAATGGTTGCAACACGAGTCTAGCTAGATTTTTGTGAGAATGACCAAGAAAGGATAAAGGATGAATGACTCCATACTTCAGTATATAGTTCATACCACCCTGCAGGAATTCACCCTCAAGGCGTATATGTACTTTTGCCTTGGGTTCATATTTCATCATCACCTCCGGCAAGCTGCCTTCTGGGCGTCTACACTCTTTAACCTTCAATGCGCTCCTCGCTACTCTAGATGACTGCTGAAGAAAGACCATTAACCATCAATTCTTTCCCATTTAAGCATTGTCCCTACAAAAAATGTGAGCCATGGGAATATTTTTACGAAAGCTTTGTAAAGCTAGCATATGCAATGCACTTGTCTGGTTGCTAAATGATCACTCACAATGAAATGTAAGACATAAAAATTTAAATTTTTTATTAGATTTAATCCTCCAGTCAATGACGCTTGTGCCTGCAACTGAACTGAGGAAGGTGTTGGAACAACCTGCTTTTAGCACTCCTTCCGCCCGTTTGACCCATCTGCTTAACCGTTTTCAACCATCCCCAGAAACCGTTGTGCTGCTTTTAGCCGTCCTTATAGGCGGTGGCAGTGGAATGGGTGTGGTTACCTTTCACTACTTGATCGAGCTGATTCACCACCTGATGCTGGAAAATTTTATGGGTGCGATTGGTGCTTGGGGCGCTTGGACTCTAGCCTGTGTGCCCATCCTTGGTGGATTAATCGTCGGGTTGATGCGCTGGCGCACCCAAGACTTTGGTCCAGAACTTTCATCTCTAATCGCTGCTTCTCAAGGAGGAGAGATCAAGCGACCATTACGACCAGTTACCAAGATGCTGGCAGCATCAGTGTCTTTGGGGAGTGGTGCTTCTTTAGGACCAGAGGGACCAAGTGTAGAAATTGGCGCGAATTTTGGTACACTACTGTCTGTTGTTTTACAAGTCTCTCAAGAACGACGGCGGTTACTTTTAGCTGCTGGTGCTGCTGCTGGTTTAGCTGCTGGATTTAATGCCCCCATCGCCGGAGTTTTCTTTGCCTTAGAGGTCGTGTTAGGCGCTACATCCTTTGCCACTTCTGCAGTGAGTGTGGTGCTGCTAGCAGCGGTCGTCGCGGCATTAATTGCTCAAATTGGTTTGGGCGCACAACCTGCCTTTGCCTTACCCGTTTACCAAGTCCGCAGTCCTCTGGAATTACCGCTTTATGTCGGCTTGGGTTTGGGAGCAAGTTTAGTGTCTCTGGCTTATACTCAATTGATTCGTTTAGCGAAAGCCTGCTTTAAAGGGCAGATACCTTATTTACAATGGTTAGGTCAAATACCCGAGCCTATTCATCCAATTATTGGCGGAACTATCGTTGGCATTGTTGCTTTATTCTTCCCCCAAATTTTGGGCATCGGCTATGAAACTGTGGAAGCGATGCTTCAAGATGTGAAGTTTTCTTTACACTTGTTGCTTGTGCTGCTCTTCGTGAAGCTATTTATGACGGCTATCAGTGCTGGTAGTGGTTTTGTTGGTGGTGTATTTGCACCAGCCATGTTTTTAGGTGCTTCTTTTGGAGCAGCTTATGCAAAAATTTTGGCGGGTGTAGCACCAGCAATCACAGAGTTTATGGCAGCACCTCCAGCTTACGCAATGGTGGGAATGGCAGCAGTTTTAGCTGCAAGTGTCAGAGCTCCATTAACAGCGATTTTGTTGCTATTTGAATTAACACGGGACTACCGCATTGTTTTACCGTTAATGACAGCAGTGGGTTTGAGTGTTTGGCTCATAGAACGAATCAAGCCAACTTCTAACTCTAATTCAAACCTACAGCAAATCGGTCTTTCTGAGTTGAAAGACGAACAAGCTGAAATTTTGCAGCAAATCTTGGTAGAAGATGCCATGTACTCTGCTCCGAAAAAGCTGCCAGCAACCATGAAGGTGATAGAAGCAGCTTTGGAAATGACAGCAAATCTTTGCCGCAGTGCTTTAGTTATTGATGAAGCAGGACGATTAATCGGTATCGTTTCTTTAGAAGATATCAACCGCGCTCTTTCTCTTAAAGAAAAATACCCAAATTCGTCAAGTGAAATCCAGGCTAATATACCCAATCAAACACTGATGGACGTTTGTACCAGTGATATTCTTTATGCATTCCAAGATGAACCTCTAGCTGAGGCTTTAGATCGCATGGCACTTAGAGGTTTGCATCAGTTACCAGTGGTCGCCCGAGACAACCAAGAACATATTTTAGGTTTACTAGAAAGGGAGCAAATTGCCTTAACCTGCAACGTAGCTGTGACGCGCAGGGCAATTCGCCACTATTTACCAATGGACTTGTTGCCAAAGTCATCTATCCATAAGGAAAGTAGTCAGAACTCAGAACTCAAAATTCAGAATTGAGAATTTCTCCTGTGTTCTGGGTTCTGTGTTCTTCCCTCACAAGCAATAAGGTTGAGTGCAAAAGTGAGTGCACTCTTGTTTAATGGCTAGCAAAACAGGTGTAAGCATTTTGCAATAGCCAGCAGTCAAAAGTTATTAGTCAATAACCAAAGCAGTCTCATGACTAATAACTAATGACTAATGACTAATGACTTTCTACACAGCAGCTTCCGCTAGCTCGGCATCTTCTCTCTCGTCTGAGTCTATTTGTCTCAAACGAATGTGCTTTTTGCCTAAAGTAATGATAAACTCATCTCCTGGTTTGAGGTTCATTTGTTTGGTGTAGGCTGAACCTATCAGTAAGTTACCATTTGACTGCACGCTAATTCTATAGCTTGCACTGCGTCCACCCCGCCCATTTGCACTAGGAGCGCTGTCTAACTGAATGCCCTCAGCATCAATGAGAGCATTTAAGAATTTCATCATGTTGACGCGCTCTATACCGTTTTTGGTTACGGTGTAGTAGCCACACTGTTTGGCTTTTTCTTCTTTGCTTAGGTTTTCTAGCTCTTTGACTTTTTTGAGCAGATCTTCACCGACTAGGGGTTCAATTTTTTTCAGTTTAGCCATCAACTTAATTCAAAAACGAATGGTCGAATACAATGAATCGATTTTATTTTAGCTGAGGTTATGCAAGTGCGAACGCCATCATTTATTTTTTATCTGGTGTTATTGCCAAGTATATTACACCCAAAGAGCAGAATTTTGACTCGGATTAGCAATATTGCCAATAGAATATATTTTAAAGAAGACAGCCAATGGTGATAACTATAATTTGTAACGAACATGAATGACCAAAAAAAGGATGATGCATGAAGTAAGAGAAAACAAGTCCTCAATGGAACCGTGGAGAAAATCAAACAGCGCAGTCAGATGAATTTGAACCCCTGAAATTCATCCGACTGGGTACTTCATACTTGACACTTCTGGCTTGGTGGTGACTGGTACACTTTATTTGTTTAAGTTTCATAAAGCATACCTAAAAACGTTACCTACTTGCTGAATTTGATCATTGGCATACAAAATGATAAGCAAAACTGATCCTTACTCATTAGTCATTTGTGAGCCAGCGCAGCCAAGTTGATTTCCAACTGTCACGGCGACTGGCGTGCCTCCTAAGGGAGGAGCTGAGTGCAATCATGCACACGCACTCGCGAACGCTAACAGCGAAGCTGTGCCATAGGCATACCCGAAGGGTCATTTGTCATTACAAAAGACAAAGTGGGAGCAAAATGAAACTAACAACTAGAGGACACTACAGTGTGAAAGCGTTGCTCGATTTGAGTTTACAGCCAGAGTACGGTCCTGTGTCCACCAAGGCAATAGCCTCTCGTCAAGATATTCCAGCTCCTTACCTAGAAAAACTGCTAATAGAAATGCGTCGTGCTGGGTTAGTCAAATCAATTCGCGGTAGCATCGGCGGATATCAGCTGGCACGAAAACCTGCAGAAATCTCTCTAGGAGAAATATTAGAAGCAGTTGGAGAAAGTATTGAACCTTTACCCCATCACCAAGCTTCCCCAACACAAGCAGAAGATTGGGTAACATTTAGCCTTTGGCAGAGGCTACACCAAAAGCTTAAAGAAGCTTTATACAGTATTACCTTGGCAGACCTTTATTACGACGCTCGTAGTTGGCAAGCTTCTCTTGGGGAAGAAGCAAGTTTTATTGTTTAGTCATTAGTCATTAGTCATTATTAGCTTAAGACACATGAGCTCTGCTGTTGTCTTGATCATCGCTGCCACTTTAGATTACTTAATTGGCGATCCGTGGGGTTGGCTTCATCCAGTGCAAGTTATGGGGTGGGTCATTTCTCGCTTTAGCAAATTTGCTCTCACATATTGTCATAATTCCCTAACACAACGCTTAGCTGGAATTGCGTTAGGCATTATCCTAATAATTGGTAGCGGCTTTATGGGTTACCTAATTATTCAAAGTGCCAGATTGGTGCATCCGTTTTTGGGAGTAACATTAGAAAGTATTCTCTTAGCTAGCTGTTTTGCTCTTAGAAGTTTGAGAGTAGCCGCCCAAACAGTTTTACAACCATTAACAGCAGGACATCTTTTAGATGCCCGTTCTAATTTAAGTAACTACGTTGGGCGAGATACAGAAAATTTATCAGAACCAGAAATTTTACGAGCCGTTCTAGAAACAGTAACAGAAAATGCCACCGATGGAGTTATGGCTCCTCTTTTTTATGCAATTCTTGGTGCGTTTATTCCTGTTATTGGTCCAACTCCCTTAGCTTTAGCATACAAAGCTAGCAGTACTTTGGATTCAATGGTAGGCTACCGTGAAAAGCCCTATACATATTTAGGATGGTTTAGTGCGCGGTTGGAAGATTGTTTGACTTGGATTCCTTGTCGGTTAACCGTGATCACTCTAGCACTGTTGTCGGGCAAACCTTTGCACGTTTGGCGAATTTGCCGTCGAGATGCTGTTGCTGACCCCAGTCCCAACTCTGGTTGGAGTGAGTGCGCTTATGCTGCTATTTTAGGTGTGCAGGTGGGAGGTACAAATTGGTATCGTGGGGTAGCAAAACAGAAACCACTGCTGGGAAACGCCACACATCCTATCACCCCAACTTCTATTGATCAAGCTTTGCAACTGACTCGATATTGCTTTTTTCTCTGGTTAGGGATTGCTATACCTCTATTACTACTTGCCTAAAACAAGTCATGATGGAAGTAGGGAATTGGGAAGATGAAAAAGATAAGGAAAATGAGGAGGATAAAGGAGTCATTTCTCTGCCTACTCTGCCTACTCTCCTTATTCCCGATCTAACTATGGTTTACATTATTCAGGGTATCGGTCTATGACTGTGTCTGTCAAAACCAAGGTGGTTGAAATTCTCTCACCAGAAGAACTCCGTCGTACTGTGAATCGTCTTGCTTCTCAAATCGTAGAAAAAACCCGTGATTTGTCTCAACTGGTACTAATAGGTGTTTATACGCGAGGTGTGCCTCTAGCTCAGTTACTAGCACGTCAGATAGAAACGCTTGAAGGTATACCTATAGCAATGGGAGGCTTGGATATCACATTTTATCGTGATGACCTCGACCAAATTGGGTTGCGGACTCCTGCAAAAACCGACATCCCTTTTGATCTGACAGGGAAAACTGTTGTGCTTGTTGATGATGTCATTTACAAAGGACGGACAGTTCGTGCAGCTTTGAATGCTGTGAACGAATATGGTAGACCAGAAGTGATTCGTTTAGCCGTACTGGTAGATAGAGGTCATCGTGAGTTGCCAATTCATCCAGATTTTGTTGGGAAACAGTTACCCACCGCCAAAGAAGAAATTGTCAAAGTTCATTTACATAATTGGGATGGACGAGATGCTGTTGAGTTGATTGAGGATTAGTGCAAACTAGGCATAAGGGATATCAGGAGGATAAGGGTAGACGAAGCGAGTATTGACCACAGGTGAGTTTCTTATCTTCCTCATCTCCCTCATCTCCCTCATCTCCCTCATCTCCCTCATCTCCCTCATCTCCCTCATCTCCCTCATCTTCCTCATCTTCCTCATCTTCCTCATCTCCCGCATTTTTTTCACCGCATTACCGGGCTAGCGTGATGATGAACGATATACCACTGACCACCAAGAAGTTCAAATGTATTCGTGGCTACTGATTGTGCTTCTAATCTTCTGCCATTGATGATTTGCAGGACATTTTCTCTGAGTACAACGTAGGCGATCTGATCGCGAACTTCTGTAACAATGATCTCAGTGTTAATCTCAATGTAAGCAGTATTTTTGAAAATGTTAACCCAAGAGGAGCGAATTTCCTTCCAACTGCGCAACACATCCCATCCGGGGTGAATACAAATACTGCCAGTTCCTTGAGACCATACAATAGCCATTGCCTCGATATCTTTTTTTTCAAAAGCTCGATAAAAAGCTTGGTTGACGGCTAAAACTTCAGAATGCTGGTTGGTCATAATCAGGAATGATAAATTTTCAATTATGAATTATGAATAATAAAAGTTTCATTATTCATAATTCATAATTCATAATTTACTTAATTAATTTCCACTTTTGACGGTGCTAATAGTTTGCAATAACTGCTTGGCGGTGTAAGGTTTGGATAAAAACGCTTTGACGCCCATCTGAGTAACCGTATTAATTTTTTCACTCGAAGCAAGTCCACTCACGGCAATAATCTTGACTGCTGGATTAATTTTTCGTAAGGTGCGGATGGTGGTGACTCCATCCATAGAAGGCATAACCATATCTGTCAAGACTACAGATATTTCGTCCTGATGTTCTGCATAAAGAGCGATCGCCTCAATACCATCGCAAGCAGTTATCGCCTTGTAATTATAGCTTTCCAGAGATGTTTTAGTAACGTCTCGAATCGAATCTTCGTCATCCACAACCAAAATCAATTCTCCGTTACCGCAAGGTAATTCCAGTTCTTGTTCTTCTCGATTTTCCGTTGCTTCTTGTGCTGGTAAATACACCTTAAATTGGCTGCCTTTCCCTACCTCACTGTACACGTTAATAAAACCGCCGTGGCTTTTAATAATCCCAACGACAGTAGAAAGACCAAGCCCTGTTCCTTTGCCTAAGTCTTTAGTCGTAAAAAATGGTTCAAAAATCCGGTCTAAGATTTCCTGTGGAATACCAACTCCAGTATCAGCAACAGTCATCACAACATACGAACCAACGCGAGCATCAAGATACATCTTGGCGTAATTTTGATCAACAACAAGATTTTCCGCCGAGATAGTCAAGCGACCCCCATCAGGCATAGCATCACGAGCATTAACGCACAAATTCATCAGCACTTGATGCAGTTGGGTCACATCAGCTGAAACTGTCCAAAGGTTTGGCGCTATATGAGTGGAAATTTCAATAGATTTGGGAAATGTTTCTTTAACAACTTGTTGAATTTCTTTGATTAAATGCTTCAATTGCAGCAAAGTGCGATCGCCTTCAACACCGCGAGTAAAAGACAGCACTTGCTTAACCATATTTGCTCCCCGTTTGGCATTAGATATCAATATTGGCAGCAGGCGCTTACTCCGCTCATCATGCAGTTGCGATTCCAAAAGTTGAGCAGTCATCAAAATAGGCGCAAGAACATTGTTGAGGTCGTGGGCAATACCGCTTGCCAAAGTTCCAATACTTTCCAAACGTTGGGCACGAAAAAACTGTGCTTCTAGTTCTTTTTTTTCTGTAATATCAGTATTAACAACGAGAACTGATTGTCCTTTTTTATCTAATTCTCTCACTAGTGTCCAGCGACTTTCGACGATAATTTCTTTACCAAATTTTGTTCTTTGATGCAGTTCGCCCTCCCAGGAACCATTTTGTAATAAAGTCTTAAGAGCTTCTTGGAATTGTGATATATCTTTTTCTTTCCAAAGTTCTAATGTTTTCTTACCAATTGCTTCAGCTGCTGTCCAACCGTATAAATGCTCGGCTGCTTTATTCCAAAATAAAATTTTATTTTTTAAATCGTGTACAAAAATTGCATCGGTAGCAACATCCAGCAGTGCGGCGTGTTCGCGAATCTTTTGTTCTGCTCGCTTGCGCTCAACTGCGTAGCGGATAGAACGTTCTAGCAAAGGAGCAGTCAACTGACTTTTTTCTAAGTAATCTGCTGCACCTGCTTTCATTGCCTCAATGTCTATTTCCCTATCTCCTTTACCTGTCAGTAAAATAATTGGAGAAGAGCAACCGTTGGCAATTGCTTCACGTAACAGATCCAGTCCGTTACGCGCACCCAAACGGTAATCAACAAGATAAATATCGTATTGGATATCAACAATCGCCTCCATTGCTGCTTGATAATTATTTACCCATTCCAACTCGCAGTTAGCTACCTGAAATTCATGGAACCAATCACGAGTTAAAATGTAGTCATCTTCATCATCATCAACAAGAAGAACTTTAAATATGCTCTCTTTCATTTCTGCCTCCCTCTAGTTATAGCGGCAGTTCCACAATTTCAAACCAGTATTTTCCTATTGTTCTCATAACTTCCACCAAGGATGTAAATGTCACAGGTTTGATGATGAATGAGTTCGCACCCAAATCATAACTGCTATAAACATCTTCCTCTGCCTTGGAAGTCGTCAGAATAACAACGGGAATTTTCCTTAAAACTGGGTCAGCTTTTATCTCTCTAAGTGCCTCACGACCATCTTTTCTTGGCATATTTAAATCTAACAAAATCAGATTTGGTCGCGGCGCACTGCTTTTGTTGGCATACAGACCACGATAATGGAGATAATCCATCAACTCTTCGCCATCATTGACGATGTGCAGTTCGTTTGCCAATCGACTTTCTGCCAACGCTTCACGAGCTAGCATACAGTCATCCTCGTCATCATCAGCCATTAGAATTGTGGCGGTTGTTTGCCGACCCTTCACTCTGCATTTTCTCCTTTGCGTTGGTTTTAAGATAAATAGATTATTAAATTGCAACAAATAACAAAGTAAGGTTGTCGAAAATTTAACAACCTCTGGGGGTATGATAAACCCTTTTGAGGAAGAGCATCCTTATGCAACAGAATGAATTGGAAGTATGACAATGAATCTTGAACCTTGCCCTGGTGTGCTTTGTGCACAGATGCTCCCGTTGTGACGTTCAACAATTTTCCGGCAGATAGCTAAACCAATACCAGTACCTTCGTATTCGCTACGACCATGCAGGCGTTGAAACACGTTGAAGATGCGGTCAAGGTACTTTTCATCAAAGCCAATACCATTATCTTCTACAATAATTTGACAAAATTCCACAGCATCTTCAGTGTCGAATTTTTCACCGTATATTTTAACAATAGGTAGTTGCCCTTGAGCGTGGAATTTCAGAGCGTTGCCGATGAGGTTTTGTAGCAATTGACGCATCTGTAACGGGTCAGCGTGAATGACAGGTAACTCGCCTACCTCCACATATGCTCGGGTTTGTTGAATACGTACTTCCAAATCAGACAACACCTCTTGTGTAATTTGTGTCAAATCCACTACTACAAAAGGCTGCCCTCTACTGGTGACTCGCGAAAGTGTTAACAAATCTTCAATCAAGGCTTGCATTCTGCGGGTTGCATTCTGCATCCGTTCTAGGTAATCAACTCCCTGTTCGGTTAAAGCATGGCTACAAGTGACTTTTAAGCGATCGCCAAATGTCTTAATCTTACGCAATGGCTCTTGCAAATCGTGAGAGGCGATGAAGGCAAATTGTTGCAATTCTTCATTGGAACGGATAAGTTCTTGCCGTTGACGAGTTTCTTGTTCTAGAAGTTGAGCTTGAGCAAGGGCAATACCTATCTGATCTGCCAACTGTCGCAAAAGTTCAGTTTCCCAGCTCGTCCACTCGCGAGGTTGAGTACACTGATGGGCAATGAGCAGTCCCCAAAGTTGATTTTTCAGGATAATAGGGACAATAAGGTTAGATCTGACATTAAGTTTTTTGAGAAATCCCACATAGCAAGGCTCGATCCCACCATTCTCGATGTCGGTAACAGCACTAACTCGTCCGTAGCGGTATTTGTCGATGTAATCTTCGACAAAGCAAGGGTCATTAAGGTGGTGTCCAAGAACGGCAGGCACACCCTCGACCACAGCCTCTTGCACCACCCTTCCCGAACCATCTGTAAGTAGGCGAAAAATTAAGACACGCTCACAATTCAGCAGCTTTTGCACCTCTTTTACAGTGATTTGCAGAATTTCATCAATTTGTAAGGACTGACGAATTTTTAAGGTGACATCGGCGAACAATTGCGATCGCAAGTTCTGGCGCTGTAACTCTTGTTGAACCCGCTTGCGTTCAGAAATGTCCATCATTGCCCCAATGATCCGTACCGACTTGCCTATATTGTCATGAACTACATAACCGCGCTCAAAAATGTAGGCATAAGAACCGTCTGCACGGCGAAAGCGGTATTCATTCGACCAGAATTGTTGATTGCTGTTGATTACAGCATGAATGTCAGAAACAATCCTCTGGCGATCGTCTAAGTGTATATGCTCATGCCACCAAGCGACTTCGGTTTTGACGGACTCTGGTGAGTAACCAAACAAAGTCTGTACGCTGTCATTCCACCACATCTTATCGGTCACTAAATCCCAATCCCAGACAGCATCATTAGTGGCACGAGCGAGTATCTGGAAACGTTCTTCGCTTTCTTGCAGTTTTTCCTCTGCCAACTTATGCTCAGTAATATCTGTATGGGAGCCTGCCATCCGCACTACTGTATCTTGCGAATCCCACAGTGCTTGACCCCGATCCAAAATCCATTTATAGTTACCATCTTTACATCGGACTCTATACTCACTCATGTAAAACGGAGTTTTCCGAGCAAAATGGTCTTGAATGACTCGAGTTACCCTGGTTATATCATTTGGATGCACCCGGCTTATCCATTCATCTAAATGATTAGCAATCTCATGCTCAGAATAACCGAGCATTTCCTTGGAGCGAGTCGAGAAGAACACTTCATTAGTTTTCACGTTCCAGTCCCAAATGCCATCATTATTGCCCCGCAAAGCCAACTGCCAGCGTTGCTCACTTTCTCTGAGGGCATCCTCGACTCTCAAACGTTCAATGGCTGTAGCCAGCACATTGGCAACTGCCTGCAAGAAATAAATTTCATCTCTGCTGAAGGTCCGCTGTTTGGTTGTGTCTACCTCTAAGACACCAAAAGGACGCTCTTTACCATGAATGACTACCGACAGACCACTGACCACTTGATGGTCACGCACCAGTTGTGGTCTACTGAACCGAGTTTCTGTGCCGAAGTCTGTGACCACTATTGGTTCGTTAGAAAGCAGAGTATAGCCAGCTTGGGAATCCTTTTGCGCGCTAACTGTTGCATATCCTACAAGCCCTGGCTGCCAACCCACTCCAGCCCGTAGCAGTAAGGTGTCATCATCGCTTAGGAGTTCCAAAACCTTGCAATACTCAACCTTAAGGCTTTGAGCAACGAAGGTAACAGTTTCGTGCATCAGCGTGGTTAAGTCTAGACCAGCTAGTGCCAGTTGACTGAGTTCTGCGACAAGTGCCTGTCGGTTGGCATAAACTTCTAACGCCTCTTCCGCTTGTTTGCGCTTGGTGATGTCCATCGTTACCCCAGTTATCCGCAGCGCTACGCCACATGAGTCGCGAAAGACAACACCTTTGCTTGCCAACCAACAAATCTCACCTTCATGACAAACAACACGAAATTCTATGTCGTACTCTACCCCTTCCTTGAGCGTCTGTATCATCGAATAATTGACAAAATCTTGGTCTTGGGGATGAACGCGTTCAAGAAAAGCTTCATAGGTGGCACTTTCCCAGCCAAAGAGTCCTTTAAGGTTATCTGACCAAGTCAATTTGTTATTGGGGATATCCCAGTCCCAGGTACTCATGCTGGCTGCTTCTAACGCCATCACCAGTTGCGCCTCGCGACTCTGCGCCTGCTGGGTTTGCTGTCGCAATTTCTGCATGGCGTGACGCGCTTCCAAAAGACGACGCACTCTTTGACGCAAGACTTGCCAGTTAATTGGTTTGGTAATGTAATCAGTGGCACCAGCTGCAAAAGCCCGAGCCACGGATGCGTCGTCATGAAGAGCGGTAATCATCAACACGGGTGTTTCTCTGCTGCCAGGCAGTTTTTGCAATTGAGTGCAGCAGGTAAACCCATCCATCATCGGCATCAGGGCATCTAGCAGAATTATATCTGGTTGTATTTCTCGATACACATTTAATGCTTGCTCGCCATTGATTGCCTCTGCTATTTGATACCCTTCTTTTTGTAGTAAAGTCCGTAGTTGTAACCGTGTGAAAGCGTCGTCGTCTACAACCAGAATCAAATTAGTCATTTGTTATTTGTTATTTGTTATCTGTTATTCTCCCTCATCTTTAGTTTGCAAAACGAAAGTGAACCCTGGCTGCTTCCCCTACTTCCAATCCTAACTTTTACCGAAAATTTGGGTTTAAAGCCCCGCCCTAGAAGGGCGGCTTTTGTCGAGAGTTCTGATTAACTCTCTAAGTACATCGTTGAGGCTGCGCTCTTTGTCTTTGCAGTGCTGTACCAGCAACGCATACTCTTCGTCCGAACATCTAACTGTTAACTTTTTAATGCCGTCATTAAGCCGTCAATATGCTATCATTTTAGCATGAAAACATTGAAGTTTAAGTTGTACTCACACAAGCGCAATAGATACCTCAAGCGGTCAATTAACGCCGCTGGGGTAATCTATAACCATTGCATTGCCCTTCATAAACGGTACTACCGAATGTGGGGCAAGCACTTGAGTTGCGCAAAACTTCAATCTCATATTGCCAAATTGCGGAAGCGTAACCCGTTCTGGCAATCAGTAGGTTCTCAGGCAGTACAGGATATCTGTCAACGTATCGAGAAAGCATATCAATTGTTTTTCAAGCACAATAAGGCATGTGTTAGACCACCAGGATTCAAGAAAGTTAAGAAGTACAAATCATTCACCCTAAAGCAAGCAGGATATAAGTTTCTTGGTGGAAATAGGGTCAATATTGGGCAGAAGGTTTATCAATTTTGGAAATCTAGAGAGATAGAAGGAACGGTCAAAACACTAACCATTAAACGCACGCCATTGGGTGAATTGTTTATGGTTATTGTCGTTGATAATTGTCCTGAATCTGAAGCTAAATTCACGACTGGTAGGATAGCGGGATTTGACTTCGGGTTAAAGACATTTCTCACTTGCTCAGATGGTTCCAGTATTGAATCACCCCAATTCTTCAAACAGTCTCTCAACGCTATCAAAAAAGCTAGTAGACAGCACTCTAAAAAGCTAAAAGGTTCATCCAATCGAGAACGGGCAAGAAAGAATTTAGTACGCAACTATGAAGACATTTCTAATGCTAGACGTGATTGGTTTTGGAAGTTAGCCCATGACCTAACTAATAGGTTTGATGTGCTTTGCTTTGAAACCTTGAACCTTAAAGGAATGCAACGTCTTTGGGGTCGTAAAATCTCTGACCTAGCTTTTGGGGAATTCCTGCAAATTCTAGAATGGATTGCCAAAAAGAAAGGCAAGCAAGTCGTATTCGTGGATCAATGGTATCCATCTAGCAAAACTTGCTATCACTGTGGACACGTTCTAGGAAAACTGGATTTATCAGTCAGAGAGTGGCGTTGTCCGTCCTGCCACTCGGTAAATGGGAGAGACGAGAACGCAGCTAAGAATATTTGTGCGGTTGGGGCATCAACTGCTGGGTTAGACGATGTAAGACGGGCAACGCCTGCAATTGTTGTTTGAGCCTAGAATCTCCGCCCTTATAGGGCGGGGAGTATGTCAATAATCATTAGAAATAAGTGAGTGCAAAGTTTTTAGCAACTCCTGTGCCGTATATGGCTTAGGTAAAAATGCTATTAGCTTAGAGTCTTGCTCTAGTGGCACTTGTTCACTTGTCGCTAGTCCACTCACAGCAACGATACGTAGCAGAGGGTTCATTTTCTGTAATGTGCTGATGGTAGTGACTCCATCCATATCTGGCATCATCATATCGATAATTGCCGCACTAATTTTATCTTTATGCTGGGCGTAGAGCGCGACTGCTTCTATGCCATCACTCGCGGTCATTGCTTTATAATTATTATTTTCTAAAGAAGCTTTGGTAATTTCTCGGACAGCAGGTTCGTCATCTACAACCAAAATCCATTCTCCGTAACCTGTCGGCATTTCTAGGTCTTCCATAAACTGCGTCGCTGCTGTCTTGACTGCTGGCAGGTACACTTTAAATTTTGTGCCTTTGCCTATGTAACTAGACACCGTGACGAACCCACCATGACCTTTAATAATGCCCATGACTGTTGACAGTCCCAGCCCGGTTCCCTTACCAAACTCTTTAGTTGTGAAAAATGGTTCAAAAATTCTATCTAATTGTTCGTTAGGAATACCAACTCCCGTATCAGAAACTGTGAAGACAATATAGGAACCTACTTTAGCATCAAGATGCATTTTGGCGAAATTTTCATCAATAAAAACATTCTTGGCAGCAATTTTTAAAGTTCCGCCATCGCTCATAGCATCACGAGCATTGAGACATAAATTCATCAGCACTTGATGCAGTTGGGTACTATCACCACACACAGGTAATAAATTAGATTGAATTTCCGTTTGAACCGCTATCGATTTCGGAAAAGTTTGTTCAATAATTTGGTTCATTTCTGAAATCAAGTGCTTCAGTTGAAGGATAGTATGCTCGCCTTCAATTCCCCTGGCAAATGACAGCACCTGTTTCACTAAATTTGCACCGCGTTTGGCATTATTTTCGGCGATCGTTAGCATTTGGATACTGCGTTCATCAGCAGATTTTGCTTTCAGCATTTGTACCGACATCAAAATTGGAGATAGCACATTGTTCAAATCGTGAGCAATGCCACTCGCAAGGGTGCCTATACTTTCCATGCGCTGATTGCGTAAAAATTGCTTTTCTAGTTGCTTTTTCTGTGTGATATCAGTATCAACAATCAGGATTGATTTTGGTTGAGAATGCTCATCGCGTACTAGCGTCCAACGACTTTCAACAATAATTTCTTTGCCAGATTTCGTGATTTTCTGCAACTCACCCTGCCATGAACCAGCCTCTAAAACACTTTTGTAAATCTCGCAGTGTTGCGACAACGTTTCGTTATCTAAAATTTCTGAAGCATTCTTACCAAGAGCCTCTTGATCCTTCCATCCGTAAAGGTTCTCAGCACTTTTATTCCATAGTAGAATTTGATTATTTAAATCACGTAAAATAATTGCGTCTGTAGCTATGTCAAGCAAAGCGGCTCGTTCGCGGATTTGCTGTTCTGCCAGTTTGCGTACCGTGATATCTTCAAAAATATATAACCGTGCAAAATATTGGTCGTTTTCATCTTGAATGCGCCTGGAAAAACGCCTGATAGTGCGACCATCATTCAATAAAATTTCGTCCTCACATATGCAGGTTTCACTTGGAGTGGGTTGACAAGAGATGAAAGGAGAAACTTCTGTAAATTGGCAGCATTTGTTTATAACATCCTGATGTTTCAATTTGCCGCTGTCAATTTGCTCTTTCAGGTGTTGAATGCCCCAAATTTCACAAAAACGTTCATTGACATAGAGAATGTCACTTGTACGGTGATCAACAACGTAAAATGCTAGTGGAGAAACACCAGTCATTGAGCGCAAAAGCGCTTCTTTCCAACGCAATTCTTCTTCTGCCTGTTTGCGTTCAGTAATATCCTCAACGATGTAAGCAAATCGCGGACGGTTCACTGAACTTTCTCCAATTGCCGAAACTGTGGCTCTTAGCCACCTCTGCTGTGTTAAACCATTGTGAAGATGTTCAAAGCTTATGGGTACTTGCAGCCTTTCTGCCTGACGAAAATAATCAATCCAGTCGCGCACATAATCTGGTGATAAACCGATTTCACTGGCAAGGCGATTTCGCATTGCTCCTGGGGCTAGCCCAAAAAATTTTGCTGTGGCAGCATTATCAGAAATATGCAGGATATCATCATTATCTAATAGTTCGACTATCCCCATCATCATCGGCGCACTGTCAAAAAAGCTGCGGAGGGTGAATTCGCTTTGCCGCAGTGCTTCTTGTGCTTGCTGGTACTCTGTTTTGATCCTAGCGACTTGAGTTAAATTCCGGCGTAATTCCAGTTTTTTGATAATGAGGCGGCTAATCGCTTTCAGTGACTCCACCTGTTCTGGTTGCATCACGCGCGGTACGCGATCAACGACACATATTGTCCCGATCGCCTGTCCCTCTGGTGTGATTAAAGGTACTCCGGCGTAAAATCTCACGTAGGGGGCAGAAGTGACTACCGGATTAGTGGCAAACCGTTTATCAGCCAAGGTGTCAGGAATAATCAAAACATCGTGTTGATCAATAGAAAGGGGACAGAACCCGATATCTCGGGGCATTTCTTCTACATCCAACCCGACTTTGGCTTTGAACCACTGACGGTTAGCGTCTATCAAATTTATTAATGCGATCGGTGTAGCGCAAATCTGGGCGGCTAAGAATGCCAAATCGTCAAATGTTTGTTCTGGTGATGTGTTTAGAATCTGATACTGGTGGAGAGCCTCAAGCCTCGCGACTTCATTGTTAGACAATAAAGGGTTCATTATATCTTTTCCTATAAGAATTGAATTATTGCTTGCCCTGATGTGATACACGGTTCTCCAGATTCTTAAATGCGAAAGTTTCTGCATTGGCTGATTTTTGAACACTGCCTACTGTAAGTTTGTTTGCAAGTGCCGTATACATTTACTTTTTTAGTTCTAATAACTAGAGGTACGGCACTCTCAGACTACTTCCAAGTAGTAGCTCTAAGTGAGAACTTCCCTCTTAGTCAAATCAGTGCTTGCTGCACTTGATAGCTCAACTCAGTCACTATCGGATTCTTCAAACGAATCCGATAGTGACTTTGTGACTTCATTATAGTAATATGCCTAAAGGAGGATGACAATTTTTTGCATTTTTCCGTAGTATTACGTAGATTTTCTGCCAGCCTAAGTAGATATTAGTAATAGTTTTTAGGAATTAAGCGAAAAATTCTTTAGAAAAAAGCGGAAAAAGTCCGTTTGTACGTAATCATTTTGCATTACATTAATAGAGTATCAAAACGAGACTTGGAAATATTGTCAACAGACTTGTTTGTAAATTGATGTAGAATGGTGAAGCGGGAAGTGCGTAAATTCCTATAAGGAATAGAAATCATTAAGATGAACTTGGGTTTAACACCTTCAGCTGCTTCTGTAAAATCGAAACCTGAAGATAGCTTTGCCATTAGCTTTGCGCCATTGTATCTTGAGGATGTTTATGCCAAAGCAGATGACCCAGCAAACGGCGCAGTTGTGGTCATGAGTGGAATGGTTCGCAACCAAACAGGTGGTAAACCTGTCGTAGCCCTAGAATATCAAGCTTACGAACCGATGGCAATGCAGGTGTTTTATCAAATTGCTGCCCAGATTCGTCAAAAATGGTCTATTGTGACTCGGGTGGTCATTTATCATCGCGTTGGGCGCTTACAAGTTGGTGAAATCAGCGTTTTAGTCGCGGTGGGTTGTCCGCATCGTTCCGAAGCGTTTGAAGCTTGTCGCTATGCGATTGATACTCTCAAACACAACGCCCCCATTTGGAAAAAAGAACATTGGGCAGATGGTTCAAGTACCTGGGTGAGTATTGGTGCTTGTGAAACCCAGGGTTGTTAAACCCGAAGGAAGAAGATCGAACAAACAAGGAAGAAGGCAATTAGTGGGGTACCTTTTTCCTTCTGACCTCTTGTTAATTGTTTGGTAGGTAAGCACAAATAAAGTTAACCTGTGTTCGCGCAGCGTCTGGTGACAGGAGAGGGCTGTCATTAGTTAGGAGTTAAGAGTTTCAGGCGTTATCATCGCTTTTCTTCGATCTGTTTATTCCTACTGAGTGATTCAGCGCTCACGAGTAACAATAAACTTATAACTTCTTTGCACTTTTTTACAAAATTAGGAGTATCTATTTCAGTTTGTTACTATTTGCTTATCCTAAAAGATTATTCCTTTAGACTGATCTCCAATAGAAATAGAAAATTTTTGGGATAGAAACCCATGAGTTCAGTAAATTTAGTTTGTCACGATTTTTTTGTGCTTCTTTCCTTCATAGCTTGTATTACTGGTCTATTGTTACTATGGGAGCGCAAGCAGCAAAAGGATGAAGCGGAAGAAACAGAGCGAATTCTGTTTAGGATGAGCTTTTCTTACTGGCTAGTTTACTGTGTTGCTTTTGCTATCCAAAAAATAGTTTTACCTGATTGGGAAACTATAATGATGAGCTTAAGGATAACTGCAGCACTGTCATATTTCTTAACGTTTTCTTGCATCGTTAGTCTGCCGCTCCATAAATTGGCAGTGCGTCATGTAGAGGATTAATCATTAACGTACTCCCCTAATTAAAATCTAGGGGATTCTTAAAAGATGTTATGAGGCAGGACGGCACTTGCTCCAAGTCGGGGAACCCTTTCACCAGTTGCCTGCAGAGGGAAACCCTCCTGCAGCACTGGTTCACCAACGCAGTGCCTCATGAATCCGTGCCTCTCCACCTTTGTTCCTGTTTCTTTGACTCTTGACTAGACTGTTGAGCATAATGCCCACCCTACAGAAAACTGCTTAAATTGTGAGTTCTGAGTCCTGAGTTCTGAATTATTTGAGAGTATTGATTACTTTTTCATGGCGATCGCGATCGCTTCTTGGAGTAGATTCTGATCCAAATTTGTCAGGATAAACACCTCTTGCACTGTTTTCCCGTGGCGGGCGATCACCTTAAAGCCACCCCGAATTGGTACAGATACTCGCAATTGTAAATGAGGGCAGTGACCTTTCACGCGCCCAAGCTGTCCCGGTGTAACGGTTTGAATCCCATCTTGCCGTATTAAACGTTCAAGAACTGGGATAAGACCACTAATATGGGTCGAGTGATTCCAAACTAATCTGCCCTCAGTGGGTTTTGCCATTATATTTTATTTTTCTACTATTATGCTGCTTCCAGAGGAGCCATAGTTAAACCGGCTCGATGCAGCTGCTGGTGGTACAATTCAGCGGCTTCTTGGGGACCGATCCAAACAATTGCTTGACCATCGTAATGCACTTGGTTGGTAAGTTCCCAAGCGCGATCGCTAGTCATACCTGGTATATACTTTACCAAACAATTGTGAACATGCTCGAATGTATTAAAATCGTCATCTAATACAATCACTTTATAATTCGGATATAACTTACGGGTCACTTGACTAGATCGTTCAGGAGCTATAGTTGGTGCTGTTGCCATCCCGTAAACAGCTGCTGAAAGTCTGGGTACCATAAAATACTTAGCCAAAAAGCTTAACCAAACTACACTACGATTAACTAGTTTAGTCCATAGTCTATAGTCAAGAGCCATTGGACTTTTGACTATGGACTATAAACCAATACAGTTCAGTTAAGGATTGATCCTCCCTAGCCCTCCTTAAAAAGGAGGGGAACTAAGCCCCCTTTTTAAGGGGGTTGGGGGATCTTAACAAAACTAAACACCACTAACTGAACCGTATTGGACTATAAACTAATTATTTCCAATCATCCCAATTTTGGTTAAAAATTGAGGTATCAGGGAAGGCGGTGGGGTTGCCATTTTGCTCTAACAACTGTTTCAGGTTTTGTAGTTGCGGTTCTGGTAAGGGCAATTGATCTACAAGTTGGTAAGGTGCGGTGCCATTTTTCAAGGCAAAAGCCGCTGTCGTTCCAGCTGCTGCACCAGCAGACCATTCAAAGGAGTGTACCCTGTAAGCTGCTGCGGCAATGTGACTCGTCGCAATGCTTTTACCACCCACAAGCAAATTGTCGATTTTTTGGGGAATCATCGCCCTGAGTGCGATTTGGAAAGGATAAGCTTGCCCAGCACCACGCCTTTCGCCTGGACGTTCTGTATTTCCAGGCGCTTCCGGAGGGCTTTTGGTCATGCAAGGATGAAAGTCTATGGCGTAGTGACCGATACCTATAGCATCGGGGAAGATTGTAGAACGAGTACGCCGCGCTACATTCTCCGCACGTTTCTGACCTGAAAGTACTGATGCTGCTTCTAAACCAGACAGTGATGCTTTCAAGCGGCGATACATATCTGCCGGTAGAGTTGTGCGATAATACTCGTCATCATAGTTGCGACGAGAGATATCAATTTCCCAAATAGAAAAGCCTTCGGGTTGTCCCCAGCTGGGGCGTCCAATAATGCGTCGTCCTTCCCGCATATAGGGATGTTTCGACAAACCATGCGCTGTCCCCATCGGCGAATCTAGCCCTGATAAAAAGCGGTGATTTGGTTCTGGCTGCTTTACACCATCCCCCAATTGCGAATCTGTATTCCCAGCCGTCAACCAGTAATAGTACCCCAAAGAGATTTCCTCACCTTTGCGTAAGGCTTCTGTCCGCAATCCGCCCATCCAACCTCCTGGTTTCAATTGCCCAGAGGCTTGTAACTGTTGGCGAGAGTAAATGAGGTTATCGGCAGAGGTTCCTGGACGGTAATCATTGCCCCAAGTCCAGTTTTGCATCGAGATGTCCCCTGGGGTAGGACCTGTAAACTTCACTCCTCCGAATTCCATTGGTTGTCCTTTTGTGGGACTCCAAATGCGACGGTAGGTGAAAACCAAGGGAAAGCTTGCCAATCGCTTTAATTCATAACTATAATATGGCGCATACTGCGAATAGAATGGAGGCATTGTTTGGGGTTGCGGGTCCTTAGTAGCCTCCATTGCAAAGGTGTAGGTAAAGCCTTGGGTACAGAAAGGATCGTTTTGAGTACTGGAAGAAGAAGGCTCTAAGTAAGAACGAGCATCAATACCCAATCTGTAAGGAACATCAGCCAAACCGATAATTTCCCCGGTTTCCGAAGTGTCTACTACATACCAGTTCGGGGCATTACTGCCAGCTTTACTTTTAGTTTGCTTGGGGGCAAAGCGGACAATGGTTTTGGTAAAGCGAGACGAGTTTTCGTAGGTGTAAGCGTCTTCGATGGTTTGAGATAAAGGAAAGGTGTTGAGGGGCGGTGTACCTTTGGCTGGTTGATGTTGGATAGCGATCGCACTACTAATTATTTTCCCGTCACCACTATATTCCAACTCTTTAATCACCGTGTTCGGGAACCATTGCAACCTTCCTCTGCCCTTTCTTTCAGCATCTTTAAGCATCGAAGTCAAAATTTCATGACCATCGCGGGGGAGAAAGCAGGAGTCGCTCACCCAACAGTCGCCGGGGTTGCGGTTACCACGGTATTTGCGCTCAATTTGGTTTCGCAATTCCAGATAACCACGTGAGTAGAATAAATTGCGACGCTGGGTTGGTCGTTCATCAAGTGCAGAAGTCCCTTGGGAAGAAATTTGTCCTCCCAGCCAATCGGTAATTTCGCTCAGACAAACCGTTTGCCCTGCGAGTAAAGCTTCATAAGCCGTGGCGGCACCAGAAAGTCCTCCACCCACAACAAGGATGTCACAATTGACTGTTTTGTCTGGTGTTCTGGGTGGTGCAGCGATAACAGCGTATGGTGCGAGAAAAGAGAGAAAAGTAGAGCAAAGAGTAAGTAGAGATAGCGATCGCTTCATTATCAACAAGATCCGTTCAACTCCTAAATCAGCTTCTAGAGCATTTTTTTCAGATTGACTGGCGATTTTTTCAGAGCGACTAAACAAACAAAACCTACATATGCAGGTTTCCGTAGGTTTTATACCCGTCTGTTTTTTCAGGTTTTTAGTCCTTAGCGCGAGGACTTGCGTTTCGCTACGTAGGGAATTGATTCCCACAGCAAATCGACAACCCTAACGAACGGGTACACAACCCTAGGGACGTGTACGAGCGTCTGCGTTTGACAAGCCGCAATATCGCTTTCGCCAGCTACTATATCAGTAATTTAAGACGCTACCATCGTGAAAATGTTCTTCACAAGCTTTTTCCAACAACCCAGTTATGGTTTTTCAAAGGGTGCCACAATTCGATAAATTCGTCAAATTATAGATGGTTGAGTTAAGGCACCCTACTTCAATTTAATGTTTTCTTTGTAAATGAATTCTAAATTACCTTGAAACTTATCCAAATCAAGAATTACCAGTCACCACAATCAACTCAGAGCAAGATAAATGGGGTGAATGCGCTCGCAAGCGTCGTACCATTTGTGCATAAGTTCATTTCATCGACATCTACTAAGAATTAGAAGGAGAGCAAA
>NZ_JBAHYJ020000012.1:0-81027 GCF_036697665.2 Scytonema sp. PRP1
ATAGGGCAACCCATCACTTTTGACCAACTCCTGCAAGCGGCTAATAAAGTTACTGAGCTTTATCCTAAAAAGGGCTATATCACCTCAGGTGCCTACATACCCAGTCAAGAAATTCAATCAGGTACCGTCAAAATTCAGGTACTTGAAGGTAGGCTGGAAGAAATTAAGGTGAATATTGCCAAAGGGCGGCTGAATCCAAACTATGTTCGCAGTCGCATTGCTTTAGCTGCTTCAAAACCCCTCAACATCAACCGCCTACAAGAAGCACTGCAATTGCTGCAACTGAACCCCTTAATTGAAAGCTTAGATGCTGAACTGACAGCTGGAACGAAACCTGGTGCAGATTCCCTAGAGGTGACGGTTAAGGGGAGCGAAAACGTTTGTCACCGAATTCAGGATTGATAATAACCGCAACCCTGGCGTTGGCAGTTTTGAACGCGGTGTCGAGATATCGGAAGCTAACCTCCTAGGACTGGGAGATCAGTTGAGTTTTGCCTACATTAATACCGATGGCAGCAATAGGTTTGAGGGCAGCTACACCTTACCCATCAATCCCCGTAATGGCACGCTACGCTTTGATTACCGGATTAGCAACAACAACATCGTTGAACCGCCTTTCAACAATTTGGACATCGAGGTAGACTCTCGCGAGTTTGAACTCACCTTTCGCCAACCAATTATTCAAACAGCCACTCCAGAACGCAGCCAAGAATTTGCCCTCAGTTTCACGGCAGCTAGGCGAGAAAGTGATTCTTCCATTTTAGGAGCTAACTTTCCTTTGTTCCCAGGAGCAGATGTCAATGGAAAAACCCGTATTTCCGAGTTGAACTTTGGTCAAGAATGGCTGCAACGGAGCCGTCAAGATGTTTTAGCTGCTCGTTCTGAATTTAGTTTTGGCATCGGTGCCTTTGATGCCACTGTTAACAGCAGCGAACCAGATAGTCAATTTTTCGTTTGGCGGGGGCAAATGCTGTATTTGCGGCGCTTAGGAGAAGCAACAGGTAAGCCTGCCATTGGTCCTAACTTGTTAGTCCGTTCCAACATCCAATTGGCAGGTGATTCTTTACTTTCTCGAGAGCAGTTTAGCTTGGGGGGTCAAGCAAGTGTAAGGGGTTATCGTCAGGATGCTCTGCTCACTGACAATGGTATTTCTGCTTCTGTAGAGGCACGGCTGCCCATTGTCCGAGTACCAGAGGTGGAAGGAACTTTACAGTTTGCACCATTCATCGATTTTGGCATTGGCTGGAACACAAATGGAAACACTCCAGACCCTAATACCTTAGTAGGTGTAGGATTCGGTTTCATCTGGCAGATGGGGGACAACTTCACGGCTCGCTTAGACTGGGGTATTCCTTTAATAGATATTAATTCGACAAAAAGGACATGGCAAGAAAATGGCGTGTATTTTCAACTGGAGTACAGACCGTTTTGAAACCAGAATGGGGAATGACAGCGCTTCTCAATTGCATAGACTACAAACCACATGGTAGGAGGACAGCATTGCTCATCTGTGTCAACTTAAGCCAAAACCCTTTTAACATCTCGTTTCCAGGTCGAAGCTGGAAATGCGCTTGGGGCGGTGCCGCAAGTAAGCAAGGCAGAGCCTCCCAATGGTACTCCCAGTCTCTGACTGGGAACAAGGCAATTCTAAAATCTCGTTTCCAGGTCGAAGCTGGAAATGCGCTTGGGGCGGTGCCGCAAGTAAGCCAGGTTCTGCCTCCCAATCGTATTCCCAGCCAAAGACTGGGAACAAGGCAACCTTTATCCCACGTTGGTTTGACCCCACCCCTTAATCCCCTCCCCTTATTAAGGGGAGGGGCGGTTTTGGCGCAAGACAAAACCGGGGTGGGGTTGTACGAAAATTGTGGGCAATATAACAACAAGAAAATCTCGTTTCCAGGTCTAAGCAGGAAATGCGCTTGGGGCGGTGCCGCAAGTAAGCAAGGCAGAGCCTCCCAATGGTATTCCCAGTCTCTGACTGGGAACAAGGCAAACAACAAGAAAAAGACTGGGAACAAGGCAAGGTAATTATAAGGTTCTTGCCTTAGACACGTATGAGCAAAGCTTTTGCCCCCTACAAGCAACCGATATTTTACCTAATTAAAAACTACCATAAGATTGATTTTAAACTGCAATTGATATGATTATTAAAAAATACCGTCGTATATTTGTCTTTATCCTTCTAGTCTTGTTTGGACTGGTGTTCACGCTGAGTATTTCAACTTGGTCGAATACAAGCCGCGCAGGAGTCAAGGAGCAAAATTCGGAATATGCCCAAAAGGCACCCTACCCGAAGAAAATCCCGAATTCTTCTAGCCCTGCGCTACAACTGGCACGAGAAGGTCAACAACGCTACAATGCCGGAAAATTTGATGAAGCAGCAAAGTTGTGGGAACAAGCAGCTCAAGCTTATAAGCGAATGGGCGATCGCGAGGGGATAACTAAGAGCCTGATCAACAAATCCCAAGCTCTTCAAGATTTAGGATTATATCCCAAAGCGTGCAAGACTTTACTCGAAGCTTTTGCCATTAATAACCCAAGCTGTAGTCAAGCACAAATAGATGACTTCCTCACAAACTCTCAACAGCGAAACTCTATTTCGCCAACCCAAGCTGTTGGCTTGCGTAGCCTCGGTGAAGTTTTGCGAAGACAGGGATTGTTGAACCAGTCCAAAAAAGTTTTGCAGTTGAGTTTGTCAGTCCTGAAACAATCACCAGAGTCAAGTGCTGTTTTGCTGAGTTTAGGCAACACTGAACGCGCGATCGGAAAGCAAACACGAGACCGTTGGGACTATGAGGTGGTTACTGACATTATAGACCGCAAATCTCAGCAAGCTGCTTTAGCGCCTTACCAACAAGCTTTTAATAACTACGTCGAAGCAGCAACGGTGACATCAGCTTCGCCAATTCCTAAAATTCAGGCACAGCTCAATCACTTTAAACTATTACTAGAACTCCAAAAATGGTGGGAAGAGCAAACGAATCGGCGTATCGCTTCTTGGTCTAAGTTTGGAGAATCTCAGTTGATTCAACGGGGAAAGGATTTTTTGTCCCAGTTAGAAGTGAGGTTGAGTCAAGATCGACAAGCTTTGCAAAGTCAAATTGAATCCACTCTTGCCAGTCTTTCCCCAAATCGTGCAGCAATCTACGCTCAGATTAACTTTGCTCAAGGTTTAATCCAAAGCAAACAAATAGACAAGGTTGAACCGATTTTGAACGCCGCGCTGCAAGACGCTGTCACCTTGCAAGACAGGCGAGCACAAACTTATGCTCTCGGTTATCTCGCTAGATTATACCATGAACAGGGACAGCTAAGTCGGGCAATTGAACTGACTCGGCAAGCTCTGGTTTTAGCTCCGGGACAAAATATCACAGGGGATGCACGGGAAATTAGTTATGTTTGGCAATCTCAGTTAGGCAGTTTACTCAGAGAACAAGGAGATACAAAAGGAGCAATTACTGCTTACACAGCTGCCTTCAACACTCTTCAGTCTCTGCGCAGCGATTTAAACGCAAACAATCGAGATGTCCAATTTGACTTTCTCCAAGAGGTCAAACCTGTCTATCTAGAACTAGCAGATTTACTTTTGAAATCACAACTTAGTCCAAGTGAGTTAAATGCCCTAGTGGTATCGAACTCTAGCATTAAAAAGGAACAAGTTGAGGGGAACAAGCCTAAAAGCCGTTTAGAGTTTGCTCGCAGAGTTATCGAGTCTCTACAATTAGCAGAATTAGACAACTTTTTTCAAGACCCCTGTTCAGAGGAAACGGATATTGCGGTGCAGATTGATGATATAGATCCCCAAGCAGCTGTTATCTATCCTATTGTTTTGAAAGAGCGCTTAGAAGTTATCTTGTCTTTACCAGGAAAACCTTTGCAAGAAGTTGCAATTCCTATCAGTGAGGAACAAGTTAATGACATTCTAGATCGGCTTTATGATAACTTAGATAACGTAACTGTGAATACTTCTGCTCGCAACATTTTATCCACTTCTAACCCAGATCCGCAGGAGTTAAAAGAAAATATCCAGAGACTTTTACCAATTTTTGGACAGGTTTATCAGTGGTTAATCAAACCTTTTGAGACAGAGTTAAATGCTAATAAAATTAAAACTTTAGTCTTTGTACCCAATGGTCAATTGCAGAGAGTGCCAATGGCTGCACTCTACGATGGTCAACAATATCTGATTGAAAAATATAACGTTGCTCTGGTTCCAAGTTTACAACTCGTAGACTCTAAACTAATCAAGCAGAAACAGCTTAAGGTTTTAGCAGCTGGAGTCAGTGAGCAAATTAAAGTACAAGAAGAGATTTTTCCTGCACTGACTAATGTGCCTAAAGAATTAAATGATATTAAAGAAGCGTTTCCTTCTTCTATGAAGCTTCTTAATCAAGAATTTACGGCAAAAACTATTCAAAACCAGATGAAATTTAATTTTCCTGTTGTCCACTTAGCGACTCATGGGCTTTTCAGTTCAAATCCCGAAAAAAACTTTATTATTACAGGAGATGGAAAAAGTATCAGCATCAATGAGTTAAGTGCTTTATTGAGAGAAGCAGAAAACAACTTGGAACTACTCGTGCTGAGTGCTTGCGAAACCGCCACTGGTGATGAACGTGCTGTTTTAGGTTTGGCAGGAGTTGCCGTGCGTTCTGGCGCACGCAGTACTCTCGCTACTCTCTGGCCTGTGGGAGATGCTTCCACGGCTGAAGTGATGGGTAAATTTTACCAAGACTTAAAAAAACCAGGAGAGAAAAAATTAGATGCCCTCAGGATGGCTCAATTGTCTTTGATACAGTCGCTTAAGACAAAGCCCCCATTTGAAGAAATGAGAGCTTTACCTCCTCATCCTTATTACTGGGCATCTTATGTTTTGGTGGGCAATTGGCAGTAGGCTTGGTGTTACCGTTTAACCTATGTAATGTAATGAAAGTGCATGCACTTTCATTACACGCATGAAATTGTTACAAATAACCCTTAACTAAATATTATTGCCTAAGGCTAGTAGTAAGGGCTTCCGCCGAATGGCACCCTTGTTAAGACCAAACTTTTGTGCCGACTCGTTCCCAGCCTTCAGGCGGGGAAAGCATTTTGGGAGGCTCTGCCTCCCGTTAAAATATTGCAGGCAGAGCCTCTAGAAATTGCGTTACAAGGCTCTGCCTTGTAACGAGAAAAGTTTCTCTAAATAAGTGTTAGCTCTTTTTTGCTTGGGAAGGAAGTTCAGCTTCAAAATCGCCTTTTTCATACATAGCCACGGTAAATGCCATATTGACAAGTACGTTGTGGGCAAGCGGACCAGAAAGCGGCAAAGCTTTTAATTGTTGGTTGAATCGAATCAGTTCCACTTCCATTCGTTCTTTGAGTAGACGTAAAGCTTCCCGAATTTCGGGACTGTCCAAGCTATAGGTGGCGAACGGATTGAATCCTAAATCACGCAGGACTATTGAGACTGCGTTAATTTTGCCTTCCTCCATTTCTCGCAATGCAGTCGCTAAATCGTTCGCAAGACGTACTATTCTGGCACCATATCTCATTGCTTCTTCCCACTGAACCCAGGTTGCTGACGGAGCAGTTTCAAAGGCAACTACAGACGATGCTGCGACCCGGTAACAGGTTGTGATGCGTGCCAGATCTAAGTATTCTTCCACAGTGATCTGTAAATCTTGAGCAGGGCTCAGGGGATCGGCTTGCTGAAACACAAGACTATGCTTCCTCTCCCAGTGCATTGCTTTGATGACTGCAGCAAGTTCGTTAACAAAGTTCGATAGGCAGAATTCCCGATCGCTGCTCCTGAGCCTTGTGCTACAAACTTGTTTTAAACTTAAGTAAATCTCCGACAGTGCCTGCGCCATTCTCCGGTCTATGCTATTATCCTCCTCCTTGTTCGGAACGACTGGAAGGTCTGATGTGAAATTTAAGATTCCTTGCTGAATCAGTTGGTCTTTGAAAGGACTAATAATCTCCATTGCTCGAGCATCAAGAGAACTGATTGAGGGACTATCATCAAGGCGTATATCGAGGGCATATAGCCAAAAACAGAATTTCGCCAAAAGCAATGAAAGGTCATAATCTATTGACTCTACGCCGCAAACTCCATAGTAAGCACTAGAGTTCACGCGTCCCTTTGCCAAATCATACCCGTATACAGCAGACCACTCCGCAATATTAAGCCCAGATACAGTAGACCACTTTTCCAGTTCGGGAAGCACTCTTTGGTACATGCTTAGTCGCTGGCGTTGAAGCTCAGAATCTTGACCTGGTTTGTGCTTTTTGACAAAAGCGCGCCAGTCAAAGGGTTCAGACACATTCACCCTAACTGCTGTATTTTGAATTGCCATGACTTTACCTCTAAAAATCCTAAATTTGATACGACCCACATCAAACTGGTTCCACAATCATTCGTAAACCATAGCGTGGACGGAGAGTGATTCCAGGCAACGCCTCGACAGGATGTCCAGGGACACACCGTAGTCGGTACTTCTGCATTATCATGGCGACAGTCAATTGTGTTTGCAAAAGGGCGAGATGTTTGCCAATACAATAGCGTGGTCCACCACCAAATGGAAAGTAGCTGTAGGGATGTCGCTGCCTAGAGTGTTCTGGGGCGAATCGTTCTGGGTCGAAAACTTCCGGTCGCTCCCAGAACTCGGGCAGACGATGGGTTAAATATTGGCACAGCAAAACCGTAGTCCCTGCTTTGAGCGCATAACCATCGATAACATCATCCGCTTGGACGACTCGCGTCAAGAACCAGCCTGGCGGATAGAACCGCATAGCTTCCTGGATGACCATCTTGGTGTACTGCAGTTTAACAACGTCGGCAGAGGTGGGATGGCGTTTGCCAATGACAGCGTCAATCTCTGCCCGAAGTTTGCGCTCCACTTCCGGGTGTTTGTCAAGCAGATACCAGATCCATGTCAGTGTGGTAGACGTCGTCTCGTAGCCAGCAAGGAAAAGCACGACGCTCTCGTTCCGCAGTTGTTGATCGTTCATCCCAGTCTTGCTTTGTTCATCACGGGCTTGCAGCAACCGCTCAAGCAGGTCGCCGTGGTTAAGACCACTCTGGCGTCTAGTGCGAATGATAGTGAGAATTGTATCGTCGGTGGTTTGGATGGCGTTGCGAAAAGCTCTCTCTCCTGGTATCGGGAACTGCTTGGGGAGAAAGCAAAGGAACAAACGACGGCTGAGTCCTTGCATGAGAACCTTTAGCGCCTCGACCAAAGTTTCAGCTCTAGAGCGGTCGATACTCGAACTGAATATCACGCCTAGGGTAACGCTTTGCGTGAGCAGCGCCATTTCATTTTCCATGTCGATTGCTCCACCATCTGCTGCTTTTTCAAAACGTGCCAGCTCCGAAGCAATGATTTTGACTGAAAGTTCCGTCAAAGCATTGGCTTGGTTGGCTGTAAACATGGGCTGCATTAAGCGCCGACTGCGAAACCAGCTTTCGCCCTGACTCGTAACCAAACTATTACCTGCCACTTGCCGCATTGCCTCCCACAGGACCTCACCCTTGCCGAAATTCTGCCAATTATCGTTCAATACGTACTGAACATGGTCAGGGTGAGTGACTAAATGAGCTTGGATAGGTCCTAATTTCAGTGCGACTATCTCGCCTGGGTGGTCTTTAACTGCTCGTTGAAACAACCGCAGAGGATTAAGCAATACCTCGGGTAAGACACCAACCAAGGGATATCCACGCACGACAGGGCAGGTTTTTGGGGTGGGGGAAGAGTCAAAACGAGATGGTTGATTGTTTTGCTGCTCACGTGCTATATCTGCGTTTTTTAAAGTTTCCTGTTGTTCAACTTCTTTGATTTCCATGTTCTTACTACTCTCCCTATTTTTGTTGATCTAGGCTATCCAGCAACAGTCTGCTCGCTTGCAAAACCCTGACATAGCACCGCCAGCACTGCCGAAAATACTACCCGTGAAGGCAAATACAACTCTTTACCCCGCCATAGACGAGGTAATCTGGAATTTCCGACTATTTCTGTAGTAGAACTCAATTCATCGAAATGCTGCCATAAGTAGTCCACGCCCCTTCTAATAGCTTGTCTTAAGCTTGATTGGGTTGTTGGTAGTGTTTTTTCTAGTGGTTTTTGCCTAACAGTATTCAAAATCTGCAGAGCGTAAGCTGTCTCTTCCAACGTTGAGCATCCACTGCCATTCATGCTCCAACCACCGTCTTTTGCTGACTGAGTTGTTAAAACCCATTCAACTGTAGGTTTCAACTGATTTCGTACGGATAGGGATGGGTGTTGTGCTAAAGCCATCGTTGCAATTGCTGTAACGTAAAAAGGACTCAAGTGCCACTTATCTTCCCAGTAACCAGCACTGTTCCTTGTGCTGTAGAGGTAGTCAATCACTTTGTTAATAGTGTTGTTTTTCACAACCCAATCAGGGGGAGTGGGTACGCTTAATAAAGCTGCCAGCACATGAACGTTGGCGCTTAAAGAAATACCTCTTTCCAATTCAAAGCAAGTAAAGTAAGTGTCGCGCTCAAAGTTCTGTAAACAGTCCACTGAAACTGTTTTCATTCCTATTTTGTCAGCCAACAAATTATGCGTTGCTAGTACCATTCCGGTATCATCTGAGTCTGTTGGTATTCCTATGAATCGGCTGATGCTTGCTCCCTTCTGGGTTAAGCTTTCTTGCAACCAGACTAATAACTTCTTTGCAACTGAGCGAAAAGCTTCATCTTTGAAATCGACTCCTCCTTTGACAAGGTTGTATAAGACCCAAGATCCCTCAAAAACATCAATCGGATAAGCATTGGGCATAGCACCCGGATCGCCAGCCCTGCGAGCCTGATTCGATAAATGTGTTAGCCAATCAGCAGCAGCCGTATCCCACTGTGGACTATGAATCAAAACAGCAGCAGTAGCTGCAGGTGAGTTGCCATAGCTACCGTTGGTTATCTGCAGTGGCTTTAAGCGCTGAAAATCAACAGAAGGGGTGAAAGCTTCTACAGAATGAATCAAGCCAGATTTGCCACTGTAAAGGAGTTCTGGGGAGGAGATGCTCAACTTGTGGTGATAAATTTTTAACAGTTCAGCCTTCTCTGAAAACTCAAACACCACACCTAAGTTTTCCAGTTCTTCCAAATGTTTTGGAACTAAAATTTCAAAGGCAACGCTTTCGTAATTAGCAATTGACCATTGTCTTAAGGCAGTGCGTAGGTGAGCTTCTGCACGCTTAGCAGCATTGCGAGTTGATTCAGTTTGCTGTGGGGCTTTCAGCAAGGCTAAAAGACCTGCCAGGGTAGGTACTATTGTCTGCGGTGGATAACCCCAGCTACCATCTATTGATTGATACCTAAGAAGCCAGTTGAAAGAGTCTGGAAAGGCTAGCCGTTTAGGATTATGTGGCTCCCGTACCATAGCCACCCAAGCAACATCATAAGGTGCGGCGGACATTTTCCCTCCACCCCACTTTTCGTCATAGTCAGCTACCATCTCTTGCAGTAAAGCCAACACCATATCTCGTAGCTTTAAGGCTAATAATGTACGCTGACTTTGCTTGGTTAAAGAAATAACCATCTTTAGCTTTCCTTTGCTAAATTTCAAGGATGTCTGCAATGAAAATCAGGCAGTTATGCTGAAAAATTTTTATGTTTTGTTGTGAGATTTTCTCATCGGTAGATTGTTAAAAATTTTCAGCCTATATGCGTTTAACTTGCAGATAAGAAGTGTGTAGCAGCCGTCTCAATACTTTTCGGATAGTACTTGATCCCCCCTAGCCCCCCTTAAAAAGGGGGGAACCATCTGCCCCCTTTTTAAGGGGGTTGGGGGATCTCATAGAGCGGAAACATCACTAACCGAAATGTATTGGCAGCCGTCTTGCATCATTTGTGTAAAATCTCATATGACAAGTGTGACTTAGCTAATCATAAGATGATTAAGAACCATCTAATAATCCTTCGTCTGTCACTTACAGCAGAGATATATTCAAATCCTTTGATTGAAAATACTTTGACTCTTGATTGAGAACATGATGTTTATTTTCAAGACAAATGTTTTTTACAATACAAAACCCAAACTCTTCACAAGAAAAAGCTTTCAAAATTTGAATAATTTCCTCTAATTATAAATAATTAATTTAAGTTAGCAAACTTTTTTGCAAAATTTTTCGTAAAATTTCAAAACTTTAAGAGGGCAAGGAGAATCAATGAAAAGAGGATTCAAACCAAGCCAAACCCATCTCATTAATCTTGACAAAAACCTTAGTTAATGTATTAACAAAACAATAAGAATTTATCCTTTGAGTGATTTTCACACAAGTCAAAGCCATTGGACTCTGCCCACTGCCCTTCAGGCGATCGCCCTGCATACGACTGAACTGGGCGCGATCGCCTAAACTTTAGTCAATCAGCATTCGCGTTGACTGCGATTATTTTGGACTTTATTAAAATTGAGACATTCTTATTGACATTCCGGCGTTTGCCCTGGAATTCAAACCCCTGCTTACCAAACATTGAGGATGAAGACTTCCAAAGAACTAATTAAAAAGAACTGAGGAACAGTTTGATTGCAGACCGTCTTCTTGCCATAAGAAGGTAAAGAGTAGGCTACATCTCCTTTTTAAATAAAGTTAAAGTAATTGCTATCCAGGGATGCGATCGCCCACCCGTCGCACTGTGCTGGTGCATCTTACAGAGCTTTTGATTGAGGTGGGTATTCTTCACCAACATTTTAAATGGCGATCGCCTAGGGTTTTACGGGCAATGCCGCCGTAGGATTTGTGGTCTCATCATAGAATCAGCGCTGTAAAAGTTACGGTAGGGTGTACTCATGCTTCAAAAACCACTGATTAATCAGCCCTAACTGATTCGACTTAACGGCTTCTCAGGATGGGCTTACTGCCAACATACCCTTTTTTAGGAGGTATACATTGAAATGATTATCAGACGTAAGAGTTGGAAATGGCAAGTATGCCTGACTACATTTATAGCAACTGGTGGAGTATGGGCTTACTTTGGAACTTGTGCCTCTGCCCAAAGCACGGGAAGATTAACAGTTAACCCTGACAGTAATTTGATCATTATTGATAACACAGTTCGGAACTTTTCTTGTGGGGTGGGCATCCTTGCCCGCCCAGTTTATAGGACGCTCCCCAATCCCATCCCACAAGGCGCGATAATTTATTTCTTGGAAATCCCTAATATCAAACATCATTCCCAGGACGCCAGCCGCCAAGTAACGCTGCAACACCCAGCGCCGCAAAAGCAACCGCACCCCACTTCACGGGTGGATTCATATCGAACCAATCCAAGAAAGTTGGTATCACCAGATGGTCAAAGTCTCCCTTAACTCGGTCGTACTCTGGGATGGCGGGTGCAAAAAGATTGTCTGGTGCGTCCTCTGACTTTGGTTCGTTGGTGCGCTGTCCCGGAATGCCGATAACCGCCAATATGGAATCTACAAGTTCTGGTGAAAGGCGCTGCAACACATCCAGAATTCTGCCTACATCCCCGGCGATAAAATCACGAGTGGGGTGTTCGGCCGTGTAGAGAATGGCATCAACAACAATGCTGGGTTGATAATACGGTGGTATGCCTGTAGGCTTAACCCCTAGTTTGGTGCGAACCTTGTTGTAGTAAGGCGTGTTAATCACCGAAGGTTTTATTGATGTAACGCTGATGGGCAAATTTTCGTGTTGCAACTCAACGCGCAGTGCTTCTAAGAAACCTTCTACACCATGCTTGGCAGCAGAGTAAGGGCTTTGCAGTGGTAGAGCACGTACACCTTCCACTGAGGAAATATGAATTAACGCCCCGCGTCCCTCTTGTTTGAGATAGGGCAGTGCCGCCATTGCACCATGTACCTGTCCCATCAAGGTGACATCAATGACGCGTTGAAACTCCTCTGGTGTAATGTTCTCAAAAGGAGCAAGTACACCTGTAGCCGCAGCATGAACCCAGGTATCCAATCTTCCGTATAGCGCTACGGTTTTGTCTGCGATCGCCTTAACTTGTTCAAAATCGCTGACATCCGCAATAACATATGTTGCTTCACCGCCAAAGCTTTGAATTTCCTCTACCAAAGACTTTAACCCTGGTTCACTGCGTGCAGCTACCATGACTTTTGCACCGCGTTGGGCAAATCTTAGCGCTGCTTCTCTTCCTATACCACTGGAAGCCCCAACGATGGCAACAACTTGCTGATTAATTGGCTTTAATTGCATGATTTATCATCCGTACCCTCTCCCTTCTGTATTAAGCTTTATTAAGCCAATGTTCATCTTTCGCAGGTGTGAGCAGTGGTTTATTTCTAAAGAGTAGGGGTGCTTTGGGCGATCGCCCGCCTGTGTTCCTGTCATGTCGAAGGCTTTGATAGTCCAAATTGGTTTGTTGTCATCTTCGACAGTGTTTTGTAAAAAAATATTTCTTTTTTAGCTCTTTGCATTCAAATTCAGTCAAAGGTTTAAGTTCAGAAATTGCAGGTATGGCTGTGACATGGGGCACTGTGGGAATGCTTAGATTAAGATAAATCTTAGAATCAGACTAAATAACGATGACATTTGGGGTGCTAGTCATTGTTTTTCGCATAATTCATGATTAATACTAATGTATTACATAAATATACGCTAAAGATTGTATGTATTTCCTGAATCTTGTGGTCTAGCAATTGCCTCTATTAAAGGCACTAACAGAAAACTTGACCCTGTTGTCTCATTGAAGGGGCAATGTTTACACGGAGAATCTGTAACAGCCAATTCCCATATAGTAGCTAAAAGCATTGAGCAGCTACTGCAAACGCCCACAACAACTGACTGAGTGATGCCTACTCTTCAAGACGTACATGAATAAACGTGAAGAACTGGAAAAATTACTTAACCTGCTAGAAGAGAAAATTCTTTTTCTAAGGCAAGCCAAGGTGACTGCAACAGATGCTGCAGGTATTTTCTCTTTGAACAAGCAGATAGAGGAAGCTGAAGCCGAACGAAGTGAAATCGCACAGCTGATTGAAAATGTAGAGGCAATAGCTTGCAGTGAAGAATTATACCGTGCCTTGCTCAAATTAGGCTACCGGGAGCAAGTGCGCTCATTCCTCAAATTTCTCAAAGCAGAGTCAATAGGGGCTTTCCTAATTCACGGATCGCTAGATTACGGACAACGTTGGTTGCTAAATCGCTTAGTCAGGCAGCATGTGCGGTTTGGCACTATGGGTAAAATGGTACGAATTCAACTTGACCGCATCGGGCGCAGAAGAGATATTAGCGCTTTGTGGCGCGAACTTGGCGGTTGTGTTGGCTTGGGGAGACAACACTCACCCCCAGATATTGCTGAACGAGTTTTTCACTGGTGGAAGACACAGAATGTCATCCTTGTTTTCCATGGCGTGGATTGTATGCCAGAAGGGTACTTGCAAGAGCTACTCCACGACTTTTGGTTGCCATTTGCAAGTCAAGCACGAGACGTTGTATCCCAAACAAAATTCCAGTTACTGATGTTTTTAGTGGATTATGAAGGCTGTGTGGATTCTCAGGATACGATGTTCGCTGAACAATTAGAGCCAACTTGGGAACCGAAAATTCCTATCAAACTACCAACGATTACTCCATTTTGTGATCGCGTTCTGACTGACTGGATTGAGACAGTTGAGACTGAGTTCGACACATTGCCTTTGGTTGAAGTCATTAATCAGATCGAAGATCTAGCCCAGGTGATTTTAGACAACAGTGATAATGGGGTTCCAGAACTAGCAATATCGGAAATCTGCGACCTGTGTGGCTTCAATTGGTATGAAGAAAGGGAGAGATGGTTAAAAATTTAACTCCCAAACAACTAGAGTACACTGGCAAAGCACAGCCACAGGCGGGAGAACGAGATGTAACTGGGCAGGTGTTGTATCCTTACTTACCGAATGAAGACCTGATAGAAGCTGTTAACCTGGCTATTTACCTCGAACGACCACTTTTGCTAAAGGGGGAACCGGGATGTGGTAAGACAAGGTTGGCTCGTGCTGTGGCTTACGAACTTGGTTTGCCGATTGAGGCTTGGTACATTAAGTCTACCAGCCGGGCAAAGGATGGTCTGTATACTTACGATGCGGTGAGCCGCTTACGCGATGCCCAATTGGCTGCAACAGGTCGCATCATCAAAGATGAGGAAATCCCACGCATTAGCGATCCGGCTACCTATGTGAAGTAGTGGGTATGGTGGGTATGTACTTTTGCGCTGGGTATTTCAACAGAAGCCTCAACAGCCGATTAGTCACAGTATCGCCCCTCTCGAACCAACTCCAAGTCCGTCTGCTTCCGCTCTACCTTTAGAATTGACACAAACGATAAAAGATGAGGTACAAGTAGCTCAAGCAGTGCTGCAAGCTACCAGTAGAAATGAGGAAATTCCTGAAAGTCGCCTCATTCTGACCAGCGAGTATTTTCCTGTAACTGAACGGCAAATGAAACAGATTTGCCGCTACTTGCGCCGCCCAGTACGTGAGGGAGCAGCGACAGAGTTAGATTTGGAAGCAACTGCCAATCAGATTGGACGCCAAGGTATACTGCTCGAACCTGTGTGATGAAGTCGGGCACGAACTTTACGAGATGGATGTGGTAGTGCGAAATGTGCTACTGAGTCGATTGAAAGAAGATGAAAAGTTTGGTCAAAAGCGGATTAATGAATTATCGGACTTTTTACTTGACTATGTACGCCAGCAGCTATGGAGTGATGATCCCGATATTCAAGACTTTGCCCAAGCTCAGCGGTGGATGGCTTTAGCACATACGCGACCTAGTGAGGCAGCTCGTGAACTGGCATTCGCATTCTCGCAATTAGATGAGAAGGATAGACCGGAAGTCATGCGAATGGCTTCATTGGTAGAAACAATAGCAGAACCGCTGAGCGAATTGGAAGAATTTAAGTCGCTATTGATATATGCTCGTGGTATGGCGAGCTTTGCCTATGGTAATCAAGAGGAGGCAAAGGCTCAATTCAGAAAATTGCAAGGAAAAGGAACCCATCGCGCGAAGGACAAGGGATTTCCACAAACTTTACAATTAGAAGTTCCAAATCTGTTATCTACCCAACCATTGGGTAGTGACAACCGTATCAAGCAACCTTTGAAGTCCAGAATTTTGTCGATGCTTATCAATTTTCATCAGTTGAAGTCAAGCAAACAGCTTTTAGAATTGATGGTGTATTTCTTCCTACACAAGAAGGTGATAACCCGCTTTACTTTGTGGAAGTTCAGTTTCAAACAGACGCGGAAATTTACGCTCGACTGTTTGCAGAAATCTTTTTATACCTACGGCAAAATCAACCACAAAATGACTGGCGTGCTGCTGTGTTATATCCCACTAGGAGTATAGATACAGCAGATATTAAACATTATCGTGAATTCTTTTCCAGTCAGCGTGTTAGCCGTATCTACCTTGATGAATTAGGTGAGGCTGTATCGTCACCTATTTCCATTGCAACTGTCAAGTTAGTGATTGAGAATGAAGATACAGCAATTGAGAAAGCAAGGGAGTTGATAGATAGAACTCAACAGGAGATAAGTTCACAACAGCAACAGCAGCAATTACTACAATTGATAGAGACGATTTTAATTTACAAGTTTCCGACAATGAGTCGAGAGGAGATAGAAGCAATGTTTGGATTGAGTGAATTAAAGCAAACACGCGTTTATCAAGAAGCGTTTGAGGAAGGTAAGCAAGAAGGAGTAGAAGAAGGTGTCCGTAGGGAAAAGTTCAGAACAGTACCTCTGTTGTTAAGATTAGGGTTGACTGTCGAACAAGTGGCACGGGAGTTAGAATTGACTGTAGAAGAAGTGCAAGAGGCAACGCAACAGCAATCTTCCAATCAATAAGTCGAGAGAAGATAGAGATAATGTTTAGCTTGAATGAATTAAAGCAAACACGGTTTTATCGGGAAGCGTTTGAGGAAGGTGTCCGTCGGGAAAAATTCAGAACAGTACCTCTGTTGTTAAGATTGGGGTTGACTGTGGAACAAGTGGCACGGGAGTTAGAATTGACTGTAGAAGAAGTGGAGCAAGCAGCGCAGCAACAATCTTCTTCGTGACAAACAAGATCCCCGACTTCTTAGAGAAGTCGGGGTTCTGAAGGGTAGTTAATTTTCATGAAACGATTTGAAACTCGCTATTTTTTAGCTTTTTTTCATCCAAGCTTTTTCTTTAAAACTGGTATTTGTCCATGTGCAATATTTTCCATTTGAATAGCAACTATACCTTCATCAAAAGCTCTTTGAAAAATATCTTTATTGTCTAAATTGTTATACCCTAGACCATCATAAAACCCCTGAGCAAATACAATCGCCGCTTGGTCTTGAATTGGTTGGTTCATCCCAATTGTATAGTTAATATATTGGCTAATTGCCTTTGCAGGTTTTTCTGAATAACAGGCATTTAGCAGTACACAGTTCACAGATTCAGCGTACAATTTAAACAATGCAGCCAACCCTTCTGGTGATACAGGTTTGTGGTTTCCTGCATCATCCTCTAACACCAAGCTACCATCTTCCATGCCATGACCGCAGAAATGAACAATTTGGGGATGTACTTCTGCTATAGCCCTGCGAATATCTTGAGAACGTACAGCAGTTCTGGCATCAATTTCAAAGAAATCTCGTCTTGTTGCCCGTTCGATCGCTGCTCTAATTTCCCGCATCTCTTTGTCTAAACGTAAATTATGCGGTTGCGGAATTGCTGCCAAAATCAATATTTTTTGCTGTATTTTTTTAGGATCAGACTTTGTTGGGAGTGGTGCAGGTTGCAGCTTATTTTCAATTTCAGATAACTTATCATCATATTGCTTAAGCATACACTCTTCTTCTTGAATCTGCTTTTCATATTGAAACTTACGTGATGGATCAGTTTCAGTAATCAAAGCTTCTCGTATCCTTTCGACTTTCTCACTTTGGAGTTTATACAATTGCTCAAGCGAGTTTCTTTTTTGTTCTAATCGACGCCGTTGCTCTTCTGTTACCATGTTAAATATTTATAAAAACAAGATTTTTTACGCGAATCGTGTGATAAAAGCAAAGCTGTTTTATCGAAAACTGGTGCTAACTACATGATTCCATAAGTTCATAGCGAAAACTTGAACGAAGACTCTGTGTACCTTTGCGTTTACCTCAGCGCTCCTCTGCGTTTAAAAACGTTACGAATTAATGAAATGCTGTACTAGTCGTTTTTAGGCTGGACAAGCAAATTGAAGAAGCTGATGCTGAACGTGACAAAGTCGCTCAGGAACTTGACGAACTAGAGCAAAAATTAAAACAGGAAAATTAGTTACGTATCGGCTGGCGTCCATTCCCAAGCCTTGATGGATGTACGTTGGCTGATAGGGGAACGCAGAGCGGTTGCCGTGCTATAAAATACTTGAGTTACTTAATCTTTCCACAAAGCAATGCCACCCAATAAACCAGTAATATTGGGAATAATCTTGACATTTGACGGCAGTTCGATATGAACTCTCACTGCTTCACCGCCGCCGATATACAGGTAATCGTAATTGAACAGATGTTCCAGAGATGCGATCGCCTTTTGTAAGCGCCTGTTCCATTTCTTCTCACCCACCTTTTCCAAGGTTGCACGTCCTAGCTGTTCTTCGTAAGTCTCCCCTTTACGAAATTCATGATGCCCCATTTCCAAATTCGGCACCAGTTTACCATCTACAAACAAAGCGGAACCAAAACCTGTACCCAGCGTAATCACCAATTCTACGCCTTTACCAGAAATTGACCCCAAACCCTGCATATCGGCATCATTTATCACCCGCACAGGGTTGTTTAAACGCTTTGACAATGTTGTTGCCAAATCAAACCCGATCCATTCTGGATCTAAGTTCGCGGCTGTTTCTGTGACACCCGCGCGCACCACACCCGGAAAACCTACCGAAACACGATGAAACTCACCTTGAGTCGCTGCTAGCCCTACAATTGCATCAATCACAGCCTGCGGTTTTGGAGGTTGCGGTGTCTCTGTTCGCGCCCGTTCAGTCAAAGGTTTTCCTGTAATATCCAAAACCAATACTTTGACACCACTACCACCAATGTCAACTGATAGGGTGCGGATAGCTCCATTTTTTTCAACCATTGGGTTTTCTCTCGTCAGTATGTGCTAATTGGTTGATATTTTCTAATGTATCTAGGAAATATCCGGTTATGGTTAGGCTTTTTGCGTATTATACAATATATACTCAGGCAGATTTTGTATTTTAAATAGCTTAAAGAAGTTCAACACTTAGTCATTTCCCAGACAAGCTTTGCGGGATCTGTAGTCAGTTAAGAAATATCAAAATTGAGGACTAACGCTCTGACTACTGGTTCATCGCATTAATTATGATGGTTGTATAAGTTCGTAGTGAGGACTTTAGTCCTAGACTGTTTGTGAGCGAAGACAGCACTCATTACGAAGCCTTTAAAAATGCGATAGACCTTACTTTTCACTTCTGAATAGGAAAACCTCTCTCCTTGTAGGAGAGAGGAACCTTGATTTTTTCCCCAACCCTTGTAGGTCAGGGGGCTAGGGGGTTAGGTTTTTCGTGGATTTTCCATATGGCGTGAAAAGTCAGATGCGATAGACCACTACAAACCACACTTAGCTTAGATTTGTTCGATAATGTCAGTGCTTAGTTGCGTTCCAGTTTCCGCGTCAGTAACTATTATGATTTCGGACTTACGGAACTTAGCAGGATTGCCGTTTTTCTGTGGGACTTCTAATCCTTCGGGTGCGTCAATTTCTGATACCCACACCAACCTGTTCGGATGAATTTGCAAGTTTTCAATAATATCGCCACCGCGCTGTTTCTTATTTTGCAGGTATTGAGAATACTTCATCAACTTAGTTTGCTTTAAATTCAAACCTTTTTTGAGTTGTCCTACAGCGTTTTCTTTCTTGGTAAGTTGAGATTCAGATTTGGTGCTGTTGTCAGGATACAAATAGTTAGTAGCTGGGGCTTTACCTCCAGAGTATGTTTCAATTTCACCCGGTACATTCAACTCTTCAGGACGTGGGTTTTCTTTTGCTTGCTGTGCTAATAGAAAACCACCAGGAATAGATAAAGCTGCTACAAAGGCGATCACAATTGCTGTTTTATTCATAAATTTTGAAAGATTTGTATTACCAACTACTGATTGTAGAAACCTATACCATTGTTCCCATTTTGCAGAGGGAACCATTGCGAATACCATCCACGATTGTTGTTATCTATATTGACTGCTGTACCACCAAAAATCTGAAATCCCGTAGCGTTGGTTGGATATGTCCAAATATTTGATGCTCCAGTGCCATTGGTAAAAGAGTGCTGGTTGTCTTGAGATTCAATACCGATAGTTGTATTTACTGCACTGTTGTAGTTATTAGCTCCAGCAATTGTAATGCAGTAAGCGCCTACATTATCTACGTAGCTACACCATTTGTTATTTTCCGACAAAACCCGCTCTAACTTATACCTGTGACTACCCGTTGGATTTGCGCTGCCAATACGACCTTCGTAATACCATCTATTTCTACTAGAATCAAACCTTTGGTAGGTGAAATAATGCCCTGCCCAGTATGATTGTTCATTTAGTTGTGGATTTGGCAAAGCAATAGAAGTTGCAGTTAAACCTTTTCCGCCACCTAGTTCTACCCATTCAAATGCAGCAGGATTTGATGGCTGAGGAGGAAAATTTAACCACATCGTCTTATTTAAAGGATATGGTGTTACGGATGAGCTTTGAAGATGGTCTACAGATCCACTTGAAGTAAAAGCTGCTCCATAAACATTTTGCGTTATTCGTCTTTGGGTATATTCGGGTGCTGTTGGAACTGCTAAAGCTGGTAGCAAATGCGTCAGAGCCAGCATTGAACCTGCGATTAACGCTTTGGACAAACATTTCATAAATTGACAAAGATTATAATGATACGTTGATTAGCTTGAAACCAAAACAAACATCAGCTTCTTTGTCTTATGGTTCCCATTTGGCTATTGCTGATACTGTTGGCGAAATATTACTTAACATTTGACTGATGAAACGGCGCGTGTAGCGGTTGCAGCGTTCCCCAAAGGTAATCTCTATACGCGTCTGTGTGACGAACTTGGGATTTTTTATGAGGATGAAAACTTTGCATCATTAATCACATGAAACACTAGAAAATCTGGCTTTGGTTCTCATGGCTTTTGTAAAATCAGCAAGGTGTGATCCAAACCTTGGTAAATATATGCACAGCTTTATCCCCCCAAAACGCTTTTTTCCTTACCTCACTTGGACTGACATCCAAGCAATGCCAAACAAGGAAAATGTGGTAATTATCCAACCAGTGGGAGCAATTGAACAACATGGTCCCCATTTACCGTTAATTGTGGATGCTGCAATTGGTGTGGCGGTTCTGGGAAAAGCTTTGGAAAAGCTAGACTCCAGCATTCCAGCATATGCCCTGCCAAATCTCTATTACGGTAAATCAAACGAACACTGGCACTTTCCTGGTACGATAACTCTAAGCGCCGAAACTCTCATCGCAACTCTCATGGAAGTTGCAGAAAGTGTGTACCGTGCTGGGTTTAGAAAACTGGTGTTGATGAACTCCCACGGCGGACAACCCCAAGTCATAGAGATTGTGGCGCGGGATTTGCATATCAAGTACAGCGACTTCTTAGTGTTTCCCCTCTTCACCTGGCGAGTGCCGCATATTACCTGGGAATTACTGACGCCCAAGGAAAAACAATTAGGTATCCATGCAGGCGATGCTGAAACTAGCATTATGCTGGCGATTTTACCGGAACAAGTGAAGATGGATGCCGCTGTTGCTGAGTATCCCCCAGAACAGCCAGAAGGAAGTTTGCTGAGTATCGAGGGAAAGTTGTCCTTTGGATGGGCGACACGGGATTTAAGCAAAAGTGGAGTGGTAGGAGATCCCACAGTTGCAACAAAGGAAAAGGGCGATCGCATTCTCGAATCTGTGTCTGACGGTTGGGTACAAGTTATAAAAGATGTGTATGCTTTTCAAAAGCCACAACCTGAATAAGCTGGAAAACATTTCTTGTAGGATGTGTTAGGCGCAAGCCGTAACGCATCATATAACTATTACCAATTTTATGAGCGCGAATCGGTTCGTTCCCGCTATCGTTTTCTCATATTGATGAATTTTTGTAAAGAAATCGGAAATTCTGCGTAAAACTCATGAACCGAAACGGAGAAGTAAGTAGATGTCGCGATACCAATTACAGCACTCCCCGCACTGTCAAATGATTGGGCGGGGTTTTTCTTATCACTCAGTTCATGAAATTTTGTAAGAAGAACTCAGCTTGGGCAGAACACAGTTGGCTCCTCACAGATGGAATCCGTGGGATTCAAGCTAACAATCCTATAATTTGCATAGCATATTTAAATGAAATTCTTGTGGGGTGGGCATCCTGCCCGCCCAAATTGTGCTTTCTTAAAGGCACAATAGCTTAAGCGAGGAAATTAGATAAGCGTTGTGAGCTAGAATAGTTTAACGATAAATCTATGGCACGACGCCAAAGAAACACAGAACGCCACAGCTTAAGCCCTGACCAATAACCCACGACCCACATCATTAGCTATAATTTGCTAGTCTAAAAATAGTAGCAACATTGCTGGTGGCATCGCACAGTGGCAATGCATCAAAACAGAACTTTTTATTGAAAAAAATAAAAGAAACAGAATTATGGCGGCTTTTGAGACTAGAGTGACAAGGACTTACAGCCAAGAAGATATACAGCAAATTCTCCATCTGGCGATCGCCCGTCAAGCTGACGACAAAGACAAAGAATTTTCCTACGAGCAATTGCTAGAAATTGCCGCAGAATTGGAAATTTCCCCAGAGACACTCAAACAAGCCGAACGAGACTGGCTGGAACAACTGGGAGAAATACAACAACGGCAAGCTTTTAACGCTCATCGTCAAGGTAGGTTCAAGAAGCGTTTTGGCAATTATGCAATTGTTAATGCCTTTTTGCTGTCCCTAGATCTACTCAGTGGGGGCGGTCTTTCCTGGTCACTATATATTTTACTTTGCTGTGGCTTGGCAGCCGGTCTTGATGGTTGGAATACTTTTCAAACTAAAGGCGAAGAATACGAACTTGCTTTCCACAGGTGGCGTCGCCAGCATCAGGTGAAAAAATTCTTCAACACAGTTGTGAATAAATGGCTCAAGGCGTGGCAGATTTAGCTCGTTCCGACAGAAGCCCCGCACTGTACCTGTACTCAATGCACTTCTAATGCAATAGTCGATCAATTTCCTGATACGTTTGAGATAACCGCTCAGCCAATAAAGAATTAATTGCTTCTTGAAAAGCGATCGCCGCTTGGGGTGCTTCTCGCTGCATCTGACTGAGTGCCTTACTTGAGAGGCAGTATACGGTACTGGAAACATCTGCTTTAGCTGACATTGGATGAGGTTGTTTTAGAAACATATCCATTTCTCCAACCAAGCTGCCCGATCCGATCGTCTGCACTCTCAAGTCTTGGTGGCTGTCTCGTGTTAGCAAAATTGAGACTTGTCCTGATATCATGTTCGGCTAATTAGTTATGATTTCCACGTTGACTGCACCCCACACGCCAGTCGCCTAGGTCGGGAAACCCTCCTGCAGCGCTGGCTCCCCTTTATCCCCTCCCCGCATGCGGGGAACTCGGGGTCCCCTCTGGGGATTAGGGGCAGGGAGCCTAAGCGCAGATGATTGCGGGGTGGGGTTCTTTAGGAATGATAAGTAATCAACCGAACCTGATATGACTCGATTATGAACAGGGAGTCAGCCTGCTCACCTTGACGAAATAAGAATTGCCCTGCTTCCACATCTATTTGTCCAAAAACTTCAAAATTTGTTCTTCCTCTTCAGCAGTGATGGCATATTCTCGTTTGAGGGTTTGTAGAAATTCTTTATTCCTAGGAGTATTCTCAAGCGATAAATCTTCAATGGAATCGAGCGATCGTCTACCCCCCACTACATCGAGCAAATCCGCTCCTAGCCCTCTAGCCGGACGACGTTGCCACAGGTTTAGCGTTGTTTCTAGAATCTCACGATAGCTTTCGAGTCGTAACCAGTCTTCGTGGCTACGCTGTTTGTTGGGATCAAGTAAATCTGGATTCTCAATGCCCAAATCGACCAAAACTTTGTGATGCTCGTCGTCGCTAATGGCAAGTTCACGGCGCAGATGTTGAAGCACTTCTAAACTGCTGACATTGACATATCCTTGCTCAATGGAGTCTTGCAGAACTTGTTTGTAGGCGTGTAGGCGCTTCTCCTTCGTAAAATCAGGTAGAACCTTTGCCAACACATAAATCTCCTCTGCATTAAGGTCGTCTAGCGATCGCCCTTCTAGAAAGCGAGATACGTCCAGTTTCAGGTGACTCAACTGCTTCCGCAAACGATGGGCAAGGCTTTCGTGGGAATATCGGTTGGAACTTCGTTCCCAGGTACGAGCCAGCCACAGCGTGCTGACAATGGCAAGACCAATTGTATAAAGGTATTGGATGGGAACGGGCAGCAACAGAATGAAGGGACGTCCGCCGAATATGAAAAAGAAATTGAAGACCACAAAGGTGCAGAGAGTAAACATTCGATGCCGCACCTGTTCCTGGCTGAGAAATTGCTGCCGACGTAATAAATATGCTTTGTAGTGTTTCTCTAACTTCCGTCCTAACCAGTAGCCCACAATTGTAAAAGCACCCAACGTTAGAGGCACGGCTAGCAGCTTGGGAATTGCGATCGCCTGACCAAACAAATAAAATCCGGGGCTGAACAATGTGGCGAGTTGATTGTTCTGGTATGCCCAAGCCCCTGAGAAGTAGTAATTCCAGTTGCCTGCATACAGGTAGTAGTAGGTAAAGTAACCAATGACAAGCCCCACATAGCCATAGTAAAGTTGCTGTTGTTCAGGAGTGGTAATGCGTTGCCAATAAGCGCGTTCAGCATCAATATCAATACAGGGACTTTGACAAGCCACACAAGCGCTCTGCTCTTTTCCATCTTGGGTGACGCTGCGGCACATGGATTGCGTGATCATCTGGCGATCATTTTCATGGGCTGTGCTGGTGAGTAATCCCCGTGGTTCAGCATAAATGCTTTGAACGGGAGCCATTGGGCAGAAATATTGACACCAAGATTTGCCACCATAAAGATAGCCTACCAGGATTGCAGCTAGAATGATCGAAATCAAACATATCGCGAGTGCGAGCCGATTTGCATTAATAAAGAGAATGCGGCTGCACAGCCCCAAGTACAATAATCCGAATTGTAAGTAGAGATGATAGCGAGCTAACCAGGACTGCTTCGGGATTTTGGCTAATTCATAGCGAACTTTGCCCGTTTTTGGATCGCTGCGTCGCTGTTGTCGCTGCCGTCCCAACGCGCGAGGAATTTGAGAGAAAAAGGACAAGGGACAAATCCGTCGCCAGAGTTCATGCCCAAATATCAGCAGAATGGCGATCGCCAGGGGAATAATCGCTCCCCAAAAGATGGGTGCTCCTAAAGCATAAGGGGTTTTCTCTAAACACTCGCCCTGCACCATCACACAATCATCTGAGTGAATCTGGAGCAGTCCCAGATGGTTGGGATCGGTGAGCCAGGGAGAAATGGGGTCATAGAACAGCGATGCGATGAGCAATAACCAAGCCAGCGCCATTGACCATCTGACTCGGTGCATTAGCTTTTCGGACGTGTTAGCAAACATGGTTCAAAGCCGTGTTTAAGGAAGTGCTTGGGCTGGAATTCCAGCCTCATTGCCGTGCTTGCAGAAAAATCAACGCAATCAGTAAAGTCAGCTCATCACCTGATTGGCGATCTGCTGAATCACTTGAGTTAGGGGATGATTAACATACTGCAAACAAAAGATATCGCTACTGGCAAGTTGCATCATTTCGTCACAATTGGGCAGAACGCCTGCCACGGGCACTTCGTATTTCGCTTCAACTTGCCGCCGGATTTCCTGGGCATCTGAGTTTTGCAGCACTCGATTCACGACAATCAACATTTTAGGAACTCGCAGCTTACGCGCTAAATCAACAGTGACTACCGTTCCTTGAAAATCCTGGCGATCAGGACGCAATATTACCAGCAAAACATTGGAAATGGCAATAGATAGCAATGTTTCTTCATTCAAACCAGGATGAGTGTCTACAAAGACATAATCCAGGTTCAGATCCTTCACTAAGTCACGCAATCCGTTGCGGAGCAACCGCACATCATAGCCCTCTTTCAGCACGCGGGTGATATCTCCGGCTTCGCTGCTGGATGGAATCAGAAACACGCTACCGTTCGCCTGTTTCACTGCATCCGGACTGACATCATGCGCCGTTTGAGCGATCGCACAATTTCCCCAGAGATAATCATTCAGCGTATGGTTGAGTGGTTTCTCTGCCATGCCAAACAACACATGAATTCCAGGTGATTGAATATCTGTGTCAATGACAGCAACTCGATGACCCGCAGCCGCGATCGTGGTTGCTAAGTTAGCGGTTGTGTTGGATTTTCCTGTGCCACCTCGGAACGAATGAATGGAAACAATTTTTGCCATTTACCATCTTGGATCGATTTGATCGGTTTTATAGCAGATCTGTATATCCTATGCTTCCCTCTTTAAGAAGAGTTTAAGCCGGATCTCATCATATCGCAGATATGTAATAATTTGAGGCATGACAATCGAATCGATACTAAAGCTCTTCATGCAAGCGTAAACTATCTGCCTCCTCTAGTAGCTGTTGAAAGTAGTCTGTTTCAGTAATGGCAGCCACTTCACGCGCTCGCCTTGTTTGATCGATTTCAGTTTTCAGTTCCTGCAACTGTTGCTTGAGAGCAGCTTCTTCTTGTTTACGCTTCGTCACATCAACGCAGCTGCCTTCATAGTAAAGCAAACGCCCTTGAGCATCGCGCACAGATCTTGCCCACTGTGACACCCAAAATAAACTGCCGTCTTGTCGATATGCCTGATATTCAAAATCTTTGATTTCATCCTGTTCTGCCATCAGGCGCTTGAAGGTATCGCGATCGCCCTGGTTTGCATAAATTTGCTGCGATAAATCGGCGATTTGCTGCGTCATGGCTTCAGGGGACTCATAGCCAAACATGGCTGCCATCGCGGGATTGACCTCAATGTATTGCCCATCGGGACTCGAGCGAAAAATGCCCTCAACCGCATGTTCAAAAATGCCGCGATACTTGGCTTCCGCTAGACGCAGGGCTTCTTCAGCTTGCTTGCGAGCATCAATGTCATAAAGGGCAATTAGCAGGGTATTTGCGCCTTGAAACCGAAAGGGACGCAACGAGAGCAATCCCCAAAACAGGGTTCCATCCGCTCGTCGAAATTGCACTTCTCCTTGAAATTGTCCCTTACTTGTCAGTTCAGATATAGCTTGCTGGCGATCGCTCACATTCATGTAAAACTCAGATGCTTGGCACTTTAGCAAAGCTTGAGCCGAAAGCCCTAATAGCGCTCCCATTTGCTCATTGACATACAAAAATTGGCTACTGGTAAGCTCAGTAATTGCCAGCCCTACAGGAGTTGCTTCCGTAATCAATTGAAACTGTTCCTCTCGTTGCCGTCGCTCTTCCTGTGCCTGGTGTTTCAACTCCAGAGCGAGGGAATCAGAATGCTCAGTAGTCGCTTCTAACAGAATTTTTAGATCGCCTTTTTGCCGTTGCAAATCGCTTAAGAGTTGATCGCCGTGTTCTGTGGCGGCTTGCAGTAAAATCTCTAAATCGTTCTTTTCCCTCTGTAAAGTCTCTAGTCTATGGCTCATCTGGGCGATCGCCAAATTCAGTTGCTCAACCTCACCAAACAACTGTTGTCTGCGGTTCACTTGAGCCGTAAGGGATTCAATTTCTCCTTCAGGCAAAAAGTCTTGATTCATATTATTGAACAATACTAAGCTGTTGCGTTTATAAAATGCATTTTTTTAACTTTAAAGAAAACCGTCAAATCCTTTCGCTCACTCTCGCCTTCCCTTACTCTCTCACTCTCAATTGTGCAACTTGTAGGCGTAACAGCTTACATCAATAAGGCATTGAGCAAATCAGCTTAAGCAATATTAAGCTGTGCTGTCGGCATGAGCCGTCGAATGTTGTTGAGCGATCGACTTTGCCAAGATACCGTTTCTGAACCTTCGACAACCAGCTGAATCGTTTGTTTATTACGCACTTTAATTACTAGGCTGAGCAAAACATTTATACCAGAACTATTTAAAAACTCTAGCTTCCGTAAATCCAGAGTTAAAACAGACGGCTCTTGATTCACAACTTTATCGAGTAGCATTACAATCGGAGCATACTCCTCCATGCCGTTAAGCTGAAGCTCTCCTTGAAACGTCACAGTCTGCGTCTCTGAATTGTAACGAACACGGTATTCATCATCTCTGATTTCAAGTTCAGCCGATTCTGTCATAGTTTTCAGTCGTCCACTTATACATACGTTATAGCGGTAACTGCACTGTCGTCGTGACTGTTGCAATAGGAAGGTCTTGCTGAATTGTCTCAAATTTCCAGCCCAGTATTCCCGCATAGTCATTCATAATCGTCAGCAAGCCCAGCCCAGAACTGCTACAACCTTCTTGTGTGTTTTTCTCCAATTGATAGATAAATCGCTCGTTGGGGTCACAACTGAGCAGATCTTGAATCAAAGCTTGAAATGATGAAATTTGTTGCGGCTCGATGGCATTGGTTGTCCGAAAAACAAGGCGATCGCGCCTTAAATCAAGCTTGATACTGATGGGATACTGTGAGGTTTCATCGCTAAACTTCATGGCATTTTCTAACAGTTCGTTTGTAATATAGCGCACAGCACCAATCACCTTATTGCGCTGCTTCAGGGCATCTGGCTCATCTTCAACGACAGGAAAAAAGGGAATCAAAAAGTCGGCAACAAAGCTGGCAGATAATCCATTGTTTCGCCACAGTTGCTTCAAGGGAATCGAATTGGATGAAAACCCTATCACTAAATACTCTGGACTAGACGATTCATCCTCAACGAAATTTCCAAAGGTTTGAGACATATTGCTTGAATCTCTGTTCTTTAGCATAATCGTATCGTCCCTGAATAAGTTAAAACTAGTCTCTTTGTCAATAAGTAATGCTACTTAAAAAGTTTTGGGAAGTGGTGGTAGAAAACATAATTTCTGGGAAAGCGATCGCCCAAAGGGTACTGCGCAATCGCATAACTATATCTTCTAGAAAGTTGCGTCAAGAATTTACAGAGCATTTAGAGAAAATTTACAACAAAAATGTTTTTTGGAACGGTTCTTACTTTGTTGCAAGTTGTGGCGGAGTTACCGTGTCCACGCTGCGAAAATATATTGAAGGACAAAATCAACCAGAAGATTAATCTGAAGTTCGTTTCCTCCATGTCTCCCGACCAATGCGACAGCGAGGGAGGGAGACTGTCGTCAACTCACTCGCAATTCATCTCAACGCCTCCCTATCGCGTAGGCGTGAGGCTTCTTGCTGCTTTAGCTAAAACCTCAGAAAAACCTCAGAGTTTGTTGCAATAGTATCTGGGATAAGATTGTCAGGCAGCTCCTGTCCGTAACGCAGGGGCTTTTTATTTATTGCTTTCATCAATGGGAAAGGTACGGATACAATGATTTGACTACTTAGTAACACGTCCTGCCGTTGTGCTGAATCAGCGCCTCTGAAATCAGATGACGTACGTAAGTTAAGAAAGTTTTATGGTCGTAAGAACCTTTTTGAAAGATCTTCTCCACATTTCCGTTTAACTGCTGACAGTCCTCTGGTGTAAGCTGTTTTGCAGTTGTCACAACAATCGGAATCGTTCCCCACTGGGGATGTTTACGCAACTCGCTAACGAATTCAAAGCCATCCATTTCTGGCATCATTAAATCTAATACGATCAATGCTGGTTGATTGGTTGTGATGCTAGAGAGAGCAGTGCGCCCATTGGTCGCTTCAGTAACTTGCCAGCCCTCTTTCTCCAGTTGCCGACGCAGCATTTGACGAGTCATTGTGTCATCCTCGACTACGAGTACAGTATTAGGAACTTTGTTTGACGTGTACTTTTGCAGTACTACGACCAACTGCTCTCGGTCGATTGGTTTGAGCAAATAATCAGAAACACCAAGGGCATAGCCCTTATTTTTCTCGCTGACGATAGTGACCATTACCACAGGAATATTGACGAGTTCGGGCTGTGTTTTGATAGCACTCAACACCGACCAGCCATCCATCTGTGGCATCATGACATCCAGCAGAATCACATTGGGGCGCACCTGTTTGGCTAATTCCAGTCCTTGTTTGCCACTCGCTGCCTTCAGCACGTAAAACCCTTCTTTACTCAGAAACCGCTCTATTAAGTCACGGGCAATCGGATCGTCATCAATCACGAGTACCGTGTTCCTATTGTGTGATGGCAACTCTGGGAGAACTGTACTCTGGCTGGTTGACTTTTCTTTAACAATCTCCACGATAGCAGGCAACTCAATAATAAACGTGCTGCCTTTGTCCACTTCACTTGCCACGGTGATGTCACCTTTCATCAATTGGCAACATTTTTTGGTAATGGTAAGCCCTAATCCCGTACCACCATATTTACGAGTAGTGGAGGCATCTGCTTGTGTGAACGGCTCAAACACTTTTTTCTGTTGCTCAGCACTCATGCCAATTCCAGTATCGCTGACTTGAAAGCGAATCCACTCGTTGTCATTATCAACATCGCGGCTAACCGTTAGCGTCACAGTGCCTCGATCAGTAAATTTGCCAGCATTACTCAGGAGATTGAACAAACTCTGGCGAAGCTTAGTGACATCCGCGTGCATGATGCCGATATTCTCTGGACAATTAACTGTTAAGTGATTGGCATTTTTCTCTAGTAATGGGTAGACGGTTGCTACGACATCATTCACCATAGTAGTAATGTCGAACGTCTCAAGATATAGATCCATTCGACCTGCTTCAATCTTGGAAATGTCAAGGATATCGTTGATTAACCCCAGTAAGTGTTTGCCTGCTGTGTGAATTTTCTGGATGTCAGGAATTAGGTCATCAGTGCCTAGATCTTCCATTTCCTCCTGCAACATCTCACTGTAACCAATAATCGCATTGAGCGGAGTCCGCAATTCGTGACTCATATTCGCTAGAAATGTGCTTTTAGCGCGATTAGCGGCTTCTGCGGCTTCTTTAGCCTTCTCCAAATCCTCTAAAATACGTTTTAGTTCTTCGGCTTGTCTGGTAGCGGTGGTAGCAAGTTCCGCTTGAACTTGTAAAGCCTCTCGCAAATCTGCCCGTTGCTGAGTCAGTTCGGTTGTCAACTTTCTGGCTTCGGACAGTGCTGTGTTCTGTGCTTGCAGTTGGAAGAGAAAGTCAACGATGCGATCGTGAATTGGAAAGTCCTTGAACGTAATTCCCAGAGGTTTGAGAACAGCGACATCAGGAACGACAGGCGAACAAAGGTAGAAGATCGCTTCCAATGATTCAACATAAACCATCTGACCCTGTAGCTGCATTCCACTGGATACAGACTTCAATAGAAATAGAGAACGAGTTTGCTTGATGATGGCAGCAAAATCAAATTTAATTTTCGGGCGCTCGATCTGAAACTGTTGCTCAAGCCGACTGCCTAAAATTTGAGGCTGAAGGCGCTGTAAAACGTTACCTATCTGTACAATTTGCATCTCCCGGTTAATAACGAGGTGAAACGGGAACACCTGGGTTAACAGATGAGGAGGAAGGGTGAGATTGGCAGGAATCTCACTACTGTTATTCGGGTTTGTATTTGATTGAGAACTCATCATGCTCTGCTCCCTCTTCCCGACTTCTAAGCTGTGTGATATCAACCTCAACATTAAATCGTTTTCCCAAGCCCCCCACCAAGCCAAACACCATTGGAGCCAGCCCTTGCCGGCTAGAACGGTAATGTAAGTTCATAGACTCCTCGGCTACATCGGTGCATTCAAATGAAGGTGGCTTGAGCTGTGGAAAACTCACACCAACCCGAGCATGAAGATTGTCTAGGTTCTGAAGAAAATCTGGCAGGTTGTCTCCAGCCATGTCCATCATCTCTCCGTAACCTTCTTCTGCTGTATAAATTACCCAATATTCGCCGAAGGCTTTAAGAATTTCTGGAGGCGGCATTGCCAAAACTTCACTCGCTGCTTTTACCAATCTGTGAGTGATGTCATCTGGGTAAGCCTCCATACCTATAAACGTGTCAACTTCCACCTCAGCCTTTTGCCTGATCGTTTCCCAGGTATCTTCCCCAAATTTCTCACACACCATATCGCGGATTGCTTTATTCACTAGACCGTACATAAAAACTACCTTAGTTGTTAGTACTATTTGTAAATGCTATGTTGTTAATATTATTTGCATATGTTATGGGAGAACATAAAATAGAAAGAGAATTTCCCCTATATTATCTTGAACGGTCTGTCGCCCCGTAACACCATTATCAAAGCCACTCAGGCTGCCTTACTCCTGCCGACCTGCTAACCTTCTATTATTTTTTGACGCTCCCAAGCACTTCTACCTCAGTCTGCAAGCTTTCTTTAATAAAGGGGAGAAAAACCTGAATGCCCAAGATTCTGTTAGTTGAAGATAACGAGATGAATCGGGACATGATGTGTCGCAGGCTTCAGCGCAGAAATTTTGATGTGGCGATCGCCATAGATGGGGCTGAAGGTGTGTCGATGGCAATCTCTGAAGCCCCAGACTTGATTTTGATGGATATGAGCCTACCCCTCATGGATGGAATCGAGGCGACTCGCAGAATTAAGGCGCATCCTGCAACTAAAGACATTCCTGTGATTGCTTTAACTGCCCATGCTATGTCTAGCGATCGCGAAAGAGCTTTAGAAGCTGGATGCGATGATTATGATACAAAACCTGTTGACTTGCCTCGCTTGCTTGGCAAAATCGAAGCACTGTTGCCCTCAATCACGCCATGAGTCATGAGTGACGATCGCGCTTTCCAACCGCTAGATACTGCAGCCCAAAGTGCCTTCCTGGCGAACCTACGGCATGAACTTAGGACGCCAATGAATGCCATCATTGGCTACAGCGAAATGCTGTTAGAAGAATTAGAGGAGACGAATCTTAAAGATGATTTGCAGCAAATCCATACGTGCAGTCAACAGCTGCTCTATCTCATCAACACGATTCTCAATCCCGTTAAATTAGAAGAGAATTCAGTAGATCTAAATGAGTTAAGCCATACTATTCAGGCTGAATTGTTGACCCCAGTTAATGTGGTGATTAATCACTGTGAGCGATTGCTGAAAGAGGCTGTTCCTCACCCGATCCCAGATTTAACCAAAATTCACACGGCTGCTCAATCCTTACTGATGCTGATCAATGAAAATGTTAATTTTTCGCAAGAGCAGCTTACGGCAGATAATTCAAGTCAAACACCAACTCACCTCCCTCTTTCCAGTACAGCTTCGACGATGCAGGAAGTTGTCAATACGATTCGTTCATTAGAACAAAAGAGCGATCGCCCGAGTGTTTCTTATCAAGGAAAAATTCTAGTCGTAGATGATAATGGCATGAACTGTGATTTGCTCTCCCGACAGCTAGAACGGCAGGGCTATGCTACAGCTACGGCGACTAACGGGCAGAAAGCCCTTGAGAAGTTGAGAGCTGAATCATATGATTTGATTCTGCTTGACATTATCATGCCTGAGATGAATGGCTATCAAGTTTTGCAACATCTGAAATCGCATGAGCAGTGGCGGTACATTCCGGTTGTGATGATTTCAGCTTTAGATGAAATTGACAGCGTGGTCAAATGCATCGAGATGGGAGCAGAAGATTACTTACCAAAACCTTTCAATCCGGTGCTACTTCAGGCAAGAGTTGGAGCTTCTTTGGAGAAGAAGCGGTTGCGGGATCAGGAGGTTCAATACCTAGAGCAGTTAGCCGCCGCCAATCGAAAAATTGTCAAACTGAACGAAAGCCTCAAGGCTGAAAACCTCCGCCTGAATGCTGAACTAAATATTGCCCGTAAACTTCAGCAGATGATGCTGCCGAAAGACCAAGAACTCGCTCAGATCGATGAGTTAGAGATTGCAGGATTTATGGAGCCAGCAGCAGAAGTCGGTGGGGATTACTATGACGTGTTAACTCGTAACGGTCAGATTAAAATCGGAATCGGCGATGTCTGCGGTCATGGATTGGAAAGTGGTGTATTGGTGATTATGGTCCAAACGGCAATTCGGACTTTACTAGAAAGCAATCTCACAGATCCACATCAGTTTTTGCAGGTATTAAACCGGGTTATTTACGATAATGTGCAGCGAATGGACTCAACCAAAATCCTGACGCTGACCTTGCTAGATTATCAGAATCGAACCTTGTGCTGTAGTGGTCAACATGAAGAAATCATCGTTGCTCGCACGAATGGTCAGGTTGAGCGAGTTGACACAATTGACTTAGGCTTTTGGGTTGGACTAGAACCTAACATAGAACCATTCATTGATCAAGCGCAGATTCACTTGAATCCTGGCGATGTTGTGGTACTTTATACCGATGGTGTTACAGAAGCCAGAAATTCTGCAGGTTTGCTATATGGTTTAGAACGGCTTTGTAATGTGGTGCAACAACACTGCCACCGCTCAGCTGAAGATATTCGTCAGCTTGTCATTGAGGATGTTCGGCGTCACATTGGAAGCCATTGTGTTTGTGATGACCTCACTTTGCTAGTTCTTAAACAGCGCACTTAGTCGCCTGCCCCTGCGTCCAACTAAAATGGTTGGTCAAGAGTCAAAAATCAAAACTTACTGCTGACTCTTGACAATCCTCACGAGAAAGTATGCAATGGTGTTTTAGCTGATCTGTCGTAAACTTACATACATTACCGAAATTTCTAGGCACCAGAAAGCGCTTGCGTCTGTCAACCGCTATACTTTCGTTGTGCCATACTACAATTCGTAACAAGCTAGATTTTCAAAGAATCTAGCTCTGTCTGCGCTGAAATCAACTGAATCCAATTAATCAAAGTGAATCAAACAAATAAAAATTTTTCCTTCCGTTTAGTTCTAGCTTTTATTATTTTGTTTTCTATTCTAAATTTAATCGTCACTGAACCTGTCATTCCTATTTTGGGGTTTCATGGCATCATTGCTTCTAAAACTCCTGTTACTCGGTTTGACCAGAGATATATGCATTACCCACAACAAGATTTAGAGAAACTTTTAGAGCATTTAGTTCATAATAATTATTGGTTTTTAACATCTCAAGACTTATATGACTTTTTCTTGACAAAAACAAAAAAAATTCCGAAAGAGTATTCAAATCAAAAGCCCATCATGATTACATTTGATGATGGATATAAAACAGTATACACAAAATTGCTTCCCATTTTATCTAAACTTGAAGAGAAATACGGTAAAAAAGTAAAAGTTGTCTTGTTTATTAATCCAGGTACTCTAGAGCAGAGAAGTAATGCTGCCATTCACTTAGGATGCCAGGAATTAAGAGAAGGCTTAAAAAAAGGTTTTTATGATATTCAATCTCATGGATTAAATCATAAAGACTTAACGACACTCAATCGTCAGGAGTTAGTTAAGGAACTATTGCAAGCCCAGATTCAACTGAGAAAATGTACACAAGATTTAGACCCACAACAACAAGTAGCATCTCATCTTGCTTACCCTTATGGAGCTTATAACAAACAAGTGCAGTTCTATGCTTCTAAATATTATTTATCTAGCTATCTATACAATAATAAAATGTTGGATTATGATTGTTTAAAAAACTACTATGAAATTCCTCGTATACCAATGAACGGACAAATATTATTTAAACAAATGCTACAAGAAGTTGCTGAAGGTTTTCATAAATTTAAGAGTCAAAAAAAATGCGAAGGTAAATAAAAAAAATCTTTATCCTGAGGCTTAGACATGGGAGAAATAATATATAACGGCTGAAACAATAGACTTCTTGCAAAAGTATGATGAATGGATATTTAGAACCCCAGATACACGCAGGAAAACACAGATCATTTATCTGTGTCAATCTGTGGTTTGTTTTCATAAAATTGACTTTTCCAAGAGGTTGAATATGAACTAAAATGAGATTTTCATGCACGAAAATATTATCACTATTGCCAAAGAAAAACGCGCCTATGCCTTAGATGCACTGCGTGGATTTGCAATTTTAGCAATGGTCTTATCAGGCACTATAAAATATAAGATTTTGCCAGCTTGGATGTACCATGCTCAGGAGCCTCCACCTACCCATACTTTTCATCCTAATCTGCCTGGCTTAACTTGGGTAGATACTGTATTTCCAATTTTCTTGTTTTGTATGGGAGCAGCTATCCCCTTAGCGCTGTCGAGTCGCCTTGCTCAAGGATTCACCACAAAACAAGTTATATTATACATTTTTAAAAGAGGATTTTTGTTAGGAATATTTGCGATATTCCTTCAACATATTAGACCGTTTACGCTCAATCTAAATCCAACAAAACAAACATGGTGGATAGCCTTATTGGGTTTCGTGATACTCTTTTTTATGTTTGTTCGGTTGTCTGTAAACATAAAATTTAGGCAGTACGCAAAATGGATTACTTTTGGTGCTTACATCGCAGCAATTATCCTCGTCTGTTTTCTGAGATATCCAGATGGAAGCGGATTTTCTCTTTCCAGGAGCGATATTATTTTAGTCGTCCTGACAAATATGGTGATGTTTGGTTCACTTACCTGGTTTTTTACCAAGAATAATTTGTTGCTACGTCTAGGATTGTTAGGCTTATTGATTGCTTTGCGACTGTCGGCTACTGTTAAGGAGAGTTGGATTGCTTTGCTTTGGAAAGCATCGCCTGTCCCCTGGATTTTTCAATTTGATTATTTCAAGTATTTGTTTATCGTTATTCCTGGAACAATTACGGGAGATCTCATTCTCAATTTGCTGAAAATGCCAGAAATAAATAAGGGAGATCAGGAAATTAAATCAAACGGTCGTCAGCTACGTTTTTATAGCATCATTGTGTTGATGTTCGCTATTTGTTTGAGTCTACTGATTGGCTTACAGGCAAGATGGGTATGGCAAACGGTTTTACTAAGTGTAATTCTTTGTTCAATGGGCTGGTTGTTATTTGTCAATCCAGCTAATGATACGGAAAAATTGCTGAAATCATTTTATCAGTGGGGCGTTTATTGGTTGGCACTTGGCTTACTTTTTGAACCTTTTGAGAAAGGGATTAAAAAAGACCCATCTACGTTGAGTTACTACTTTATTACGACGGCGATCGCACTCTTTCTCCTAATCACCTTCACTATACTTATAGACATCTTTAAACAGCGAAACTGTCTCCAACTCTTAATTGATAATGGGCAGAATCCGATGATTGCTTATGTAGCGTTTGCTAATCTTCTTTTGCCCATTTTGAGATTAACTAAACTTGAACCGTTCATATTAAATTATACAAACACCCCGTTAACAGGCTTTTTGAAAGGGGTCATTTATACGTTAACAATTGCGTTTGTTGTAAGCTTTTTTACTAAATTAAAGCTTTTTTGGAAGACGTAAAATTAAATTCTATTACGTACCGATATACACTTACCCGATTTGTGATACATTTAACACTCACTCTGAATTGTCATAATTTTCGCTAATAAATTTATAAATAACTGAAGCCTCAAACTGCTATAGAAGGAGATGCATCAATGCCAAGCACTTTAAGAGTGAGGACAAATACTGTTTTCAAGCAAGACTGGCGACTACAATCAAATGATCCTCAGTTACAAGAACAAGACAAGTATTTAGCGAAAGCAGGTCAGCAATTGCGTGTCTCGTCCATTGACCGTAATACTCAGAAATATGGTGGCGACTACTGGCTAGTCACTTTCGAGCAACCACTTCAGCCTACTCAGGGGAAACCTAAGATTAACTGGTATGTTTATGTACCTCATGTAGAAGAATTATCAGTAGATTCATCAAGTTCAGTCATTCTCAGAGCAAGGACAAGTACAACTTTTAAGCAAGACTGGAGAGCACAATCATCAAACCTCGGACAACAAGACAAGTACGCAGCCAGAGCAGGTGAGCAATTTCGCGTCTCCTCTATTGACCGCAATGCTCAGATATATGGCGGCGACCACTGGAAAGTAACTTTCGAGCAACCACTTCAGCCTAGTCAGGGGAAAGCTAAGAGTACTTGGTTCGTTTATGTGCCTCAAGTAGAATTATTAGGCAATACAGTAACCTCACCCACTATTAGAGCGACGACAAATACAACTTTTAAGCAAGACTGGAGAGCACAAACATCAAACCTCGCAGAACAAGACAAGTTCGCAGTGAAAGCAGGTCAGCAGTTTCGCGTCTCGTCAATTGATCGCAATGCTCAAAGATATGGCGGCGACCACTGGAAAGTGACTTTCGCCCAACCACTTCAGCCTAACCAGGGACAAGCTAAGAGTACCTGGTACGTTTATGTGCCTCATATAGTCTACGAATCATCTGCCTTAAGGTCTGACAGGAATATAGCACCCGGTAGTAGCAACAAATACATAACCCAGAAGATACTGCAACAAATAAATGGAAGCCCCTCTATCGAAGCTGTGACAAACGTGAGCTTGCTTTGTCCCTCGTCGCTTCTTCTCTTGTGCTTCGTTTGTACTTCTGCGGTTCGTTTAAAAAATTATTTAAAAACTATACTTTTCCATTTCCCGCGCTAAATTCAAAGGTGCAACAGCGAAAGTGCTGCACCCTTTCATGAAATTACCAACTAGCCACAGCTTGAGCTATAGCTTCATGTGCTTTGGCAAAAGACTGTTCGCGAGCTTCATCACCCGCGCCGAGGTCTTCCACATTAATGAATGTAATATCTGTAATTCCAACAAACCCAAAAACCGCTCTCAGGTAGGGTTCCTGATAATCGTATGGTGCGGCGGGACTTCCTGGTGAAAAGTTACCGCCCCGAGCTGTGACAACTAGCAACTTTTTGCCGTCAACCAATCCCTTGAAGCCGCCTTGCTCTGTTACAGCGAAGGTGCGACCAACGCGAACAATTTGGTCAATGTAAGCTTTGAACGCAGAGGGTACGTTAAAGTTATACATCGGTACACCAAAGACATAGCGATCGGCTGTCAAAAACTCATCAACTAAAGTATCTGACAATTCAATTGCCTTAGTCAGTTCGGGTGGGCGAGCATCTGGTGGTGTAAAAGCAGCAGCAATCCACGATTCGTCTACATGGGGAACTGGATTGTGACCTAAATCCCGGTAGGTGACTGTATCTCCAGAATGGGCGTTTTTCCAAGCTGTCACAAACTCATGAGTGAACTTGCGGGAGAAAAGAACGTTCTCCACGAGGACTAGAGTCGATATGCAGGATATTTGCCATGAATTAATTCCCAATAGTAAACAAGTGATAGGGGGTTGCTCATTAGGCTTGTAGTTACGCAGAAACGCAACTATGAACCAGTCCCTTTATTTATAGTTAAATTTTTGAGCCGTAATAACTTTAAGCTATGTAAAGTTAACATGGAAAGTAGGCACTTAAAAGTAAGGTACTTACCTAAAAGAAACTATGAAAGCTGAAGCGGAAAACCATAGCAGGCTAACTTGTGAAGTGGAAACCACGCTCAGGGTGATTGGTGGACGCTGGAAGGTTTTGATTATTAGAGAATTGATGGGTGGTGTGAAACGCTTTGGCGAATTACAGCGAGCTTTGGGTGGAATTACTCAAAAAATGCTGACGCAACAACTTAGGGAGATGGAGGAAGACGGGATTATTCATCGAAAAGTTTACCCACAAATTCCTCCCAAAGTGGAATATTCTTTAACGCCTTTAGGAGAAAGTCTTCAACCAATTCTTTATGCAATGCACGAGTGGGGTGTCAAGCACGTATCTCAGATAAATAGTAAAAAACGAAATATTTGAGAATTACACTTTTTTGTGAAAACTGTCCTTTGTCATTTGTCATTAGTCCTTTGTAATGACTAAGGACAAAAGACCAAGAGTTGATTTATAAAGTAAATCTTAAGTAGGGTACGCCCTTGCAAAGCGCCGTAACGGACTATGTTATATGGCGGTGCGTTAGGCGCTTTTCACATGTTTTTCGTTACAAATCATATCGAGCATGGTGCGCCTAACACACCCTACAAGAATTTTCTTTTTACTTTATAAATAATCTCTAATGACTCATGACAGCGCTTACAATTTAACGTTTATTCATTATTGTGTAAATATTCAATTGCCGCCTCTAATTTTGAGGGATATCCTTCAGCAAATCTCTCAAACCAAAGCCCTTCTGAAGAAAGTGGATCTAATTTGGCAAGCCAAAGATTGGCTTGCTTTTTCAACTCCTCTAATTTTTTAGCCTTGAGTTGTTCTTGTCTAATACGTTCTTGTTCCTGTTCTTGCTGTCTTTGCAATTTTTCAGCTAAGTCTTTTTGCTCAAAATCAGCCTTGACTTCCGCTAAAAGGCTATCTATTAACGATTCTGATTTTCGCTGCATACTCATTGGTTTTGCTGAGATGGGTTTAGGCTGCTGTTGTTGGGGTTTTTGTTCCTGATATTCAGCTTTGAGTTCAGCTAAGAGTTTGTCAATGGAATCCATGATATGAAATCCTCAGTACTCCACATTCAGTTTGCTCCTTAATTTAGTAAAAAGTTAGGAAGATGGTTATACCAATTCTGTATGAAGATGCGCCTAAATATAAACGAACCACAAAGGGCGCAAAGGACACAAAGAAAGAAGAAGTCAAGAAAATTTGGCGCAGCCTCACAAAGAAATGGTATTAGTCGTTAATAGCATTGAGCAGTACTTCTGATAAACTCATATCTTCCATATCTTCTATAGTGATGGTGTCGCAGATATCAAACTTTGCACCTGCTCCTTGTAGTTCATCATCCAACACCTTGAGAAAGCGAGTCGCTTGCAAGTCTGTACCGACTTGAATAAAAGAAATCGCAAGTTCTTCATCGCGATCCATACGCCGAGAAGCTTCAATAATAACCTTCATAACCGCTTTGCGATCGTCTGGTTCACCATCAGTCACAACCAAAATAGTTTCACCATTTGGCTGAGTTTGACCGCTAGCCTTCCGTTGAAAGTAGTTATCAGTTGCGTGTTTCAATACACCTGCCAAGTCAGTTGTGCCAGAGGGATCATTTTCTTGGAAAATTTGCAACACCTTGCTTGATGTCACATTTTCGTAGCGCTTGAATCTTCCAGAAAATAGATAAACAGTGATACCATCTGGGTCAAATTGCTCGCATTTACTCGCCAAGGCAAAGGTAGATTCTTGTGCAGCAGCCCATCTGCTTCTGCCACCCTTTTGGTCTGAAGTTGCCATGCTGCCGCTTTTGTCGATAATTAAAGTATAGTCACGATTTTCTAGCATTTTTATTATTCTCCGTATTTATATCTGTCATTTGTCGATTAATCACTAATCAATCGGTAATCGCGTTCATCAACACATCAGCAAGGCTCATATCTTCCATGTCATCCAAGGTGATTGTGTCGCAGATGTCAAATTTAGCACCAATACTTTGCATTTGGTCATCTAAAGCTTTGAGAAACTTGGTTGCTTGGGGATCTGAACCTACTTGAATTATAGAAATTCCCAATTCTTCATCGCGTTCCATTTGGCGAGACGCTTGAATAATCACCTCAAATACTGCTTTGCGGTCATCTGGTTCGCCATCGGTGATAACTAGAATTGTTTCGCCGTTGGGTTTGGTTTGACCTGCAGCTTTGCGCTGAAAATAATTTTTGGTTGCGTCTTGCAGGACACCTGCTAAATTGGTTGTGCCAGCCGGGTCATTTTCCATAAAGACTTGTGCCACTTTGGCTGAGGTGACATTCTCGTAGCGTTTAAATCTGCCAGAAAATACATAAAGTGTAATGCCATCAGGGTCAAATTGCTCACACTTTCTTGCTAAAGCAAGTGTAGATTCTTGGGCTATCTCCCACCGACTTCTACCACCGGCTTGGTCAGGAGTGGACATACTACCGCTTTTATCAATAATTAATGTGTAATCGCGATCGCTCATCATAATCTTCCTATAATTGTTACCTTGTTGTTCTAGTCTAGCCGTTGGGTTAGAGTACGGCTTCTACTGGCGATTCTTTGTAACAATAAGCTATTCACGGGGACTGGGGACTAGGGATTAGGGACTGGGGATCCTTGAGGAATTGAGGACGGAGATTGTACTGTGCCCTAATAACAGTGATTGGGATAAGGAATTAGGATTTGGGACTTGAACCCAATCCCCAATCCCCAATCCCGGAGCGCCGATTCCTCCCCGCCTTGGGTGACAAGAAGACACGGAGGAATCGGGGCGACTCGATGAGCTAAAAAAAAATTCCCCCAGACTATGTGAGGGAGGTTCAAGAAAAAGTCTTGAATCGAAATATTATGCAGGGTTAGCTTGTGCTCTTTTTTCGAGTAGGTTGATAATAGAAGCTTTTTCTAAGATTCCGACAAGCACGCCATTGTCACGAATCACCGCAAGTGCAGATAACTTTCCTTGTTCTAGTAGCTTCACGACTTCCAATAAGGGTTGGTCGGATTTCACAGTGGTAAACTCTTCAACAGGTCGCATGACTTCTTTAATTTGAGTTTCTGACCAGAGTGTAGTAGGAATAGTTCGCAAATCGTTAATAGATATTGCTCCTACTAACTGTCCGTTATCATCAGTCACTAAGAACCGATGCCAGTTTTGCCAATTCAAGATGCGCTCATCAGCAAACTCTCTTAAGGTAAGAGTACCAGACACAATCGGGCTATCGGACGTTACCGCATCGGCTGCTGTCAAACCTGTCAGTCGTTCTTGTACTCTGGCAAACTGAGCCACATTACCAGCATTTTGTAGTAAGAAGAAACCGACTAAGGCGTTCCAAAAGTTACCAAAGCTGCCAAATAACAGTAGTGGGACTAAACCAGAAGCGATCGCCAGCCAACCAAAGATTTGACCAACTCGACTGGCAAAAACCACACCCTTATAAGGATTGCCCGTAACTTTCCAAACAAGAGCTTTCAGTATATTCCCACCATCCAAAGGCAAGCCTGGAATGAGGTTAAACAGCGCTAATGCTAAGTTCACTGAAGCCAGTACACCAATAATCGCTGCTAATGCTCCTGATGGGGCGGTAGCAAAACCAACGGCTGTAAAGAGACTGAAGAGCAGTAGGCTAACTAAGGGGCCTGCGATCGCAACCCAGAAAGCTTCACCTGGGGTTTTTGACTCTCTTTCTAAGCTTGCCAACCCACCAAATATAAACAGTGTGATTGATTTCACATCAATTCCTTGGCGAATGGCGACAAAGCTATGTCCTAATTCATGGGCGACAACAGAAGAAAATAACAGTAGCGCTGTTAGCAATCCTAGTAGCAAAGCTAATCCCCCGGCTAATTGGGGAAATTGCGCCGCCAGTCCACTGCTATAACTCCAAGTAACTAATCCCAGAACCAAAAACCAGGACGGATGGATGTAGAAGGGAATCCCGAAGAGATTGCCTACACGAATAGTGCCATTCATGGCGTTCACCTTTGATTTCAGCTTGGAGAGGTTTGGTTTTACCCCTCTCGATGTCTCTATCGTAACGATTTGTTAAGCCATCTTAATCTTCTCAACTGTCGTGGTGTCCGTCCGTTAAAGTACGGTTATCGATAATTCTTGCCTTGTGACTGATTTTGTGCCTCGGTAGAAATCAGTCAGGAGACAGCTTAGCAGCCGATAATTTCTTAGACTGCGTACAAGTAACTTTACTCTTCTGGTAAGGCATAAAATCCCAAATGGTTGCCAACAGGACGCTCGCGCATAGGTATTCTTGTATGTATTGGAGCGTGTATATAATCTATTGCGAGAATTGCGAGAAAAAAGGTTGCAATTTTCCGGAATAGATAAACCTCTGCTTGTAGATATTATTAGTTGACTCATTTATAACTGAACTTCTATACGAGCCGCAGGGGATATAACCCCACCACTATTAAAAACCCGGTTATGATAACCGGGTTTTTGGCATAAGTTGCAATTCTTTTGTACGGTCTTAACAATTGTTACGTTGCATTACAATACGTTTGAAGCACAGAGATTAGCACAGGATACGATCAGTGACACACCAAACTTCTTCTAAAACAGCATCTACCTTAGGTAATAAAGAGACAGATGTCATCGTCATTGGTAGTGGTATTGGTGGTTTGAGCTGTGCAGCTCTTTTGGCGCGGTATGGCTTTGATGTGACAGTTTGCGAGAGCCACTCAATCCCGGGTGGTGCAGCACATGCTTTTGAGCGCGATGGATTCAAATTCGACTCAGGTCCATCGCTTTACTCTGGGTTATCCTACAGTCCTTCTGCTAATCCTCTCAGGCAAGTGCTAGATGCAATTGGCGAGGAGTTACCTTGCATGACCTATGATACATGGGGTTGCTGTCTACCAGAAGGAGATTTTGACACCTCCGTTGGTGCTGACCAGTTTTGTGAGGTGCTGAAGCGGTTTCGTGGCAATGAGGCAATAGGCGAATGGCGCGAGTTACAGCGCGTGATGGAACCACTAGCGCGTGCTGCAACTGCAATACCGCCAGCAGCTTTGCGTCTTGATTTGGGCGCAGTTATGACTGTAAGTAGATTTGCCCCATCTTTATTTCCACATATTGCAGACATCGGCAAGCTTACAGGACCCTTTAGCCGAATTATGGACGGCGTTATCAAAGACTCTTTTACGCGTAACTGGCTTGACTTGCTTTGTTTTCTCCTCTCTGGACTACCAGCAGATGGAACGAGTACAGCAGAGGTTGCATTTATGTTTGCAGATTGGTATCGACCAGGTGTGGTGCTAGACTATCCCGTTGGTGGGAGTGGTGCCTTAGTTGACGCCTTAGTCCGGGGACTGGAACGACATGGGGGTCGGTTGATGCTGAACGCCCATGTTGAGCAAATTCTTGTAGAAGGCAAGCGTGCCGTAGGCGTGCGTTTGGGTGGTGGTAAAGAGATAAGAGCGCGTCGGGCAGTGATTTCTAATGCATCGGTATGGGATACGCTCAAGCTGCTTCCAGAAGGGTCAGTGCCAAAACAATTTCGCCAAGAGCGAGCCAGCACACCTGAGTGTGATAGCTTCATGCATCTCCATTTAGGTATCGATGCACAAGGATTACGCTCAGACCTAGCGTGTCATTATATAGTCGTTAATAATTGGGAAGTCGGCGTTACAGCGCCTCAAAACGTCGTATTGGTATCGATTCCCTCAGTTTTAGACCCCTCATTAGCACCGCCCGGAAAGCACGTTATTCACGTTTATACTCCAGGTAACGAACCTTACGACTTATGGCAGGGAATGGACAGGAAGAGTGAGGAGTATGCACGACAAAAACAATTGCGTGCAGAAGTGATGTGGCAAGCTTTAGAGCGAATTATTCCGGATATTCGCTCGCGTTGCGATGTGACACTAGTTGGTACACCACTAACACACCAGCGCTATCTGCGGCGTCATAGAGGTTCATATGGTCCAGCAATTCAGGCAGGAAAAGGTTTCTTCCCTGGTTCTAACACACCTCTTCCAGGACTGCTGTGCTGTGGAGACTCGACCTTTCCTGGTATTGGTTTACCAGCTGTCGCCACGAGTGGGATGATGACTGCAAATACGCTTGCACCGCTCAAGAAGCATTTAGGAATGCTTCAGGATATTGGTTGCATTGGTTAGGTCATAATAAATTTAGGTGTTATCTTTACAAAAATTTATGTATTTAACTTGGTTAGACAGCAATTCTTGGCTGCTGGAAATCGGAGGGAAACGAATACTCGTTGACCCTTGGCTAGTTGGTTCGTTAACCTTTGGTAATTTAGATTGGTTCTTCAAAGGTTCCCGACCTCAAGAACGTCCAATACCAGAGAACATTGACCTGATTTTGCTATCTCAGGGTTTAGAGGACCACGCTCATCCACCAACGCTGAAGCAACTTGACCGCAATATTCCAGTTGTCGCTTCTCCCAATGCTGCCAAAGTAGTACAGCAGTTAAATTACACGCAAGTCACAACACTTGCTCATGGGGAAACTTTTACCCTGAATCAAAGTGTGGAAATTAAGGCAACACCTGGCTCGCTGGTTGGTCTAAATTTGGTGGAAAATGGATATCTTCTCAAAGAATTAGAGACTGGCTTTACTCTCTATTACGAGCCTCATGGGAATCATTCACCCACGCTTAAGGAAATTGCTAGCGTCGATGTCGTGATTACTCCGTTAATTGATGCAGCTTTACCCTTAGTTGGTTCAATTATTAGAGGGAATAAATACGCCTTAGAAGTTGCTCAGTGGTTGCAACCCCAAGTCATGCTATCTACAGCAGCGGGAGGTGATGTGATTTTTGAGGGATTACTCAACTCTTTACTTCACACTAAGGGAAGCATTGAAGAATTTCGTTCATTACTAGAAAAGAATAATTTAGCGACACGGGTGATAGAACCAAAACCGGGCGATCGCTTTGAACTGAAATTATCCAAGCGAGCATTAAATGTTTGATTGATGAAAATTAGAGTCCTGGTTACAACTGTTAAGAAACCTTAAACGTTACACTCTTTAGAGCCGATTTAATCGTGAGGCGGAAAGTAACCCATAAGGATTACGGTTCTGCACACTGCCCATCCTGAAATCGAGTATATATTGGAGATGTCAGTTGCAGGGATAGAAAGTCTGAACTGGAACTGTAAACCTTCAACGAAAGAGCGGATAAGTAAAAACTTGATGCCTAAAATTGTAGACGCTAGTCGGGAAGTCGCAAATCAAACTCCTTTAGAGCGAGCCATTCTAGAAGCTATTGAGCAAGCCCGTGCTACTTGTGATATTCAAGGAAACGCCTCTGCTGGCTGTGCTGTAGCCTGGGATATCGTCGAAGAATTGCAAGCAGAGAAATCCCATAGACAGGCAACACAAAAGTTTAAAACATCCTTAGAGTACTACTGTGATGAAAATCCAAACGCGCCTGAGTGTTTAATCTATGATGTCTAATACCAATTCTCCATGAAGATGCACTTACAGCAGTTTTCAATTCGGTAGAATACAGGTTGGCTGTAGGGGCACAGCATTGCTGTGCCCTGACTATGTGGTTTGTAGTCTATGCATATGAAAAGCGCTGTAATATTAAAAAATGAACCGCCAAGTACGCCAAGTACGCGCCCGGAAGAGAGAGGTAATTATTTAGTGCAAGTTTCCAGAGAATTGGTATAAGTTGAGTTAAATACTGTGTTATAGGCCAATACGGTTCAGTTAGTGGTGTTTAGTTTTGTTAAGAGCCCCCAACCCCCTTAAAAAGGGGGCTTAGTTCCCTCCTTTTTAAGGAGGGCTAGGGAGGATCAATCCTTAACTGAACTGTATTGTTCTATCAACAGGTTTGGTTGCATAGTGAACAAGAAATATTGCTGACGCTAGATTAAACGTCAGCAACAACTTTAGCCGTCCACAATGGAAAAGTGCTGACGCTAGATTAAGCGTCAGCAGCGACTTTAGCCGTCCCTAATGGAAACACACCTACTAAATTAGCTGTAAAAAATGAAGAAATTCTGAGGATTTCAAAATTCAGAACAGAAGGTATTGCTAGAGTTGGACAAAGTTAATGAGCAGCATTTATAAGAGACAAAAATTCTTTTAGGAAAGGTTAATACATTACAAAGAAAGCTAACACGTTTTGAACGTGAAATGCTATGGTAACCAAAATTGAGGCAAGATAGATTTGCCAATTTGACGCGCAGTTTTGTTAACAACTCTTCCCAATTGAATGTGTGCTTCATCTGCTTGCACAGGTAGAATTTTGGCTGGCGTACCCTCTCCAAAAGAAGAAATCACTAAATTTGCTGCTTCTAAACCAGTAACATAAGCCTTTTCTTGTGACCATGAACCGTGACGGTTTACAATCCAATCACCACTCATAAATACATTCTTAAAACTTGTTTTTGCTGGTAACATAGAACGATAGCTACCAGGAGCAAAGTGAGACACAGCCTGTGGTAGACGAATGACACTGCTGTCAATAACCTTAGCTTCCCGAAATTCTGGTACGCAAGTTGCTAAATAACGCTGAACTATCGGAATAATTTCCTCATTTTCTAAGGAAAGAAACTGATTGGCATGATAAAAATCAGCTTCAACAACTGTCCCAGGTTCGTGACGGTATTCGTCATGCAATGCATTTAAATCAAAAAATGTCCAGCCCGTGGTTGTATCAAACCCAAAACAAGCATTAGAAGGAAGGGGAATATGGATCTTCCGGTCAAACCATAGCCGAGTTGCTAAAACATCAATCGCTCCCAAATTGCTGAGATTGCGAAATTCCTGACGGCTTTGCAAGCTAGGGCTACTTGATAAAATCTTTTTCATGCCAGTGATACCAACAGCAAAAATTACTGCATCAGCATCAAACACTTCATCACCACAAACAACCCCTGTTGCCCGATTATCGCTATCAACAATTAAGTCAGTCACTCGGCGATTTGCTAGCACCTTTGCCCCAGTTTCAATACGTTCCACCCAAGGGCGAAAGATTTTTTCTCCTACAGTTCCGCGACACCAAACCACATCAAAATCAGGTTGATGCGCCAGAATAAAATAGTAAAGCATTCCTAAAGCTGCCGCAGCCGAACACTGTTCCCCAGGGGCAAACAAGCCCACCAACAGCATTGGTTCAAAAGATTCGCGATAAAGTCGTGCAGAAACGCCAAAATCTTTGAACAATTCACGGGCGGTGACAAAATCATAACGTCGCCAAGCTTCATCGGAATTATCAAAATCAATAACCGCGTAAAGTAAAGGCAGGGCGCTGAGGCGATCAATTAATGGCAAACGCTTAAACTGCGTATACAGAAAAGTTCCCAGAGGCGTCGGGAGTTGCGGTAAATTCTGAAAAATCGGTGATTCAACTTCCAACCCCGCGGGAGAATATTGCGATGAACGAGTCCAAGTTGTAAACGGATTAATTCCCAGTTCATTGATCAGCGAAAAGATATTGGTGTAAGGATACCAAAAGCCATGAATACCCGCTTCTACTGAACGTCCTGCGGCTGTTTTCCAACCAGCCACCAGTCCACCAGGATAGGAACCAGCTTCTAGAAGTGTCACGTCGTACCCTTGTTTTGCTAGGTGGTAGGTTGCACCTAAACCAGCCCAACCAGCACCAACAACCACCACTCGCTTGCCTTGTGACACTTCTGACATACCAGCCTCCAATGTTTATTCCACCATCAAATTTAAAACATTTGGTGTAAAGATACTATTTAACCATAAAGGCACCCAGAGATAAAAACTTTACTAGGAGGGTAAGGCTGTAAGGCGAGAATAATTCACTCACACCCTTATATCTAGCGTTGATGTGCAAAGGTAGGTGAGTTTATTCACCGGAATGCACACCCGCTTTAAAACCCTTATTTTCTGCTTACTTTTCACTCTTATCTGGAAAACCTCGCTTCCATTCCTCTCTCCTACGAGGAGAGAGGCTTTTACTTAGCCCCTTCCCTAGTAGGGAAGGGGGTTAGGGGGTTAGGTTTTTCGTGGATTTTTCCACATGGCGTGAAAAGTCAGTTATTTTCTGCCCCCTCCTCGCTTGCGGGGAGGGGGTTGGGGGGTGGGGTGCATTCCGGTGAGCTTACTAAGACTACTTGCGGTTAACATGGACTTCAGAGTAGAACCGACAACATATTTAACTATGTATGAGGAATAATCGAATGAGTCAATCAGTAAACAGTAAAATCAGCTTAAATGACTTTCAACTGCGGGATGGCATTTATTTCCCTAAAGACTACGAACAGTTGAATAGTACTGAACAAAAACAAAGATGGGACAAAATTGGTAAGACATACTATGGTTCCCAAAAGATTGAACAAGCAGAAGAAACATCGCCGATTAAACAAGATTACACTCTTCTTACCGGAAGACCTGGAGGAACTTGGAATCAGTTTCCTATCAACAAGTCTGTAGATTCTATTCTGGAAATTGGCTGTGGTTACGGTCGGATTCCTTTGTTCCTTTCAAAGGATAAAAATTTAAAATGTCAGAAATATTACGGTATTGATATTTCTGAATCTTTATTGCGACGGTTACTCAAGTGTAAGCAAGAATATGATTTTTTTCCGGAAGCAGAGTTTTTTATTATTTGTGCTTCTGCTGAGTTATTAGCTTTAGAAGATAATTCTGTAGACCTGGTAATTTCTAACTGCGTTTTTATGCATATACCAGAGGCACAAATTAGAAACCTGCTGGTTGAGATATCTCGTGTACTTAAACCAGGTGGAACGTTCGTTTTCAATCATTCTTTCCACAACAAGTCTTGTCCTTCTCATAAAATTCATAATTTGGTGAGAAGACTCAGTCCAAAGCAAAATTCCGTTTATCTCAAGCAATACTCTGCATCTGAAATAGAAGCCATGTTAACTGCTTCCGGAATGAAAGAAAAGTGTCCGCAATACACTGTAGAACCAACACAAGAATATGCTATTCTACCGGAAACAATTAAAGGAATCCGCATACCGTTTGCTAAATTGATTAACAGAAGTCTTAAGCCGTCATCTGCTATGAAAGAAACTTTGGCTTATGGCTATAGTGCTTACAGCAGCCAACTTAATTAAGTCAGAATATCTCATGCAACTTTCACTAGCCAAAGTATAGCTTTTGTCAATTAACTGAAATACATATTTACGCTAGGGTGAGCAATGCCCACCCTACTTTTCATGAGTTGTTAGTCAACAAAATTAACACAGCAAGCTGTATAAAAATTATAATATTTACTAGGATAGAAAACTTATCTAGCACTTTGCTAAGTAAATATACTAAGAAAGCGTATAATCAATGGACCTTAATTCTACCAACAGATTTTATCTCGCCTTTCCTCTCCTTCCTGTTAAATCTCTCAGTTTTGCTAAATATTTGACAGAAAATCCGGAATAGAGTTGTTTCACTCAGTAGATAATTTGTATTACCACATAAGTTAAAAAATATCTCCATATGATGGCATCGTTTCTTTTCCTTCGCGGGTAACCATTGATTATCAATCTTCGAGTAGCAAAATTCCTCTATATGTCGAGCGTTCTTGAAAAGTCAAGGACTCTATGCGTAGTTCAAAATATTATATATGTAGTATGGTAAGTCTCTACATTAGCCAAGAAGTTGATTTCTGGACGATCCATAGTGCCATTTTGGGACAAAAGTGTTAAGGAATAGCGACACGATGCTGCAAACGCAACAGGTCTTAGATAATCGCTATCAACTTAAAGAAAAACTGGCTGAAAATGCAGGTCGTCAAACCTGGTTAGCACAGGATTTGTCAACACAAGAGGATGTTGTGGTGAAACTGCTCACTTTTAGCGACCAAATGCAGTGGGAGAATTTAAGACTGTTTGAGCGAGAAGCACAGGTCTTGAAACATCTCTACCATCCTCGCATTCCCGAGTATCGCAATTATTTTTGCCTTGATGACCAGTTATTCTACTTTGGGTTAGTTCAGGAGTACATTCCTGGCACATCGCTCAAGCAATTACTGGCTCAGGGTAAAGTGTTCGCAGAGCCAGAAGTTCGCAAAATTGCTGCTAATATCCTAAAAATTCTCATTTACCTGCATGGTTTGAGTCCTCCTGTGCTGCATCGGGATATTAAGCCTAGCAATTTGTTATTGGGTAAAGATTCTCGGATTTATTTGGTTGATTTTGGTGCAGTACAAGATCGCGCTGCTAAAGAAGGAGCCACTTTTACTGTGGTGGGAACTTATGGATATGCACCCTTGGAACAGTTTGGCGGAAGGGCGACTCCAGCATCTGACCTTTATGCCTTGGGAGCAACGTTAATTCATCTAGTAACAGGTATTTCTCCAGCGGATTTACCTCAAAAGGATTCTCGCTTGCAATTTGCTCACCTTGTCAGGCTCAATCCTGGGTTTGCTCGTTGGTTGGAGCAACTCACCCAGCCGAATCTAGAAAGACGTTTCAAGAGCGCTCAACAGGCGCTTGAGGCTCTCAAAGCTAATCAAAATGCTATCAAAGTTGCTAGTCCACGCCTTCCAGAAAGCTGTATTTGGCTGAAAAAATCACCTAGCCGCTTGCAAATTAAACTTCCTGTCCCTTGGCGTAAGGTGGTTACTAGTCCGAGAAATTGGCTTGTGGTAGCAGGGTTCGGATTTTGGTTGTTTTGGTTGTCGGTTTTGACCAATAGTTCGTGGATGTATTGGCTTTGGTTGACAGGTAGTCTCGTATTAGCGGCTTGGTTTATCTTACCTGTCTTGGTGGAGACAAATGTCTACTTTGACCATCAGCAATTTGAAATTGACGTAAAAATACTAGGTTTTCGCATCAAACGACAGCAAGGAAATGTCTTAGAGATTGACAAAGTTTTCAAAAGTGACTCTGGCGGCTTTGGCAAGAATAAAATTGCTGAAGTCACTTTTGCAGTTGGTGTCGAAGAGTATTCGTTTGGTAGATTGAATCCACCTCTTTCTCACGACGCATGTCGTTGGCTGGTGGATGAAATCAAACATTGGTTGGGACTTTAGGTTTTAGGCTCAAAGGTTATGGCAGAAGCGGGACAGTTACTCTGCAAGCGCTATCAACTTCAAGAAAAATTAGGGCAAGATGCTAGTCGTCAAACTTGGTTAGCAGTAGATTTGGGTACACAATTCCAAGAACAAGTTGTTGTCAAGCTGCTCACTCTCAGCCCGCAGATGCATTGGGATGAAAGCAAGCTGTTTGAGCGTGAGGCTCAAGTGCTAAAAAATCTTGATCATCCCCGAATTCCCAAGTATCGAGATTACTTTGTCTTGGAAGAGCAGCCAGATTCGAGATTTCCCTGGTTTGGGTTGGTGCAGAGTTACATTCCCGGAAGATCATTCCAGGAACTGCTGGATAAGGGTCATCGCTTTTGGGAGTCACAGGTAGAAAAGATAGCAGTGGAAATTTTGAGCATTCTCGTCTACCTGCACGAACTCGACCCTCCTGTACTGCATCGAGATATCAAACCCAGCAATTTAATTTGGGGTCAGGATGAGCGGGTTTACCTGGTAGACTTTGGCGCAGTGCAAGACCAAGCCGTATTAGAAGGTGCTACCTTCACAGTTGTGGGAACTTACGGCTATGTGCCAATGGAACAGTTTGGAGGTCGTGCTGTTCCCGCTTCTGACTTGTATGCTGTGGGCGCAACCTTGATTCATCTCCTCACAGGGACGCCGCCTGCTGATTTACCGTATCGAGATTCCCGCATCCAATTTGCTGACAGGGTGAGTATCGATGCGGGTTTTGTGAATTGGATTGGTAAACTTACAGAACCAAATGTTACAGAACGGCTCAGTACTGCTCGCCAAGCACTAGACGCACTCAAGAACAGACACGCACTCAGCCCACCGCAGACTAGCCCCAAGCCTACAGGTAGTCGGATTCAAATCAAAAAGTCTGCTCATAAGATAGAAATTAAAATTCCCAGACGCGGTGCCAAAGCCTTCAAATTATTTTATCTCATCGGGTTGATAACTCCTTTTGTCTGGCAGCTGCCCCAGTGGCTGAATCTCGCGACAACAGGACTCAGCTATTCTGCGATATTGTATATTTTCCCCTTTTTAGCTTTGCTGCTTGTCTTATTCCAAGCAACAGTGCTACCTGCTTTTAGACACACGGACTTGTACTTTGACCAGGAAAATTTTGAAATCCGCTGGAAGTTGTTTGGTTTATGCTATTGGTGGCGTCGGGGAAAAACTTCACTGATTACTAGAGTCCACGAAGAGATAGTTCAGCAGGGTTCCGCACCGCGAGGAGTGACAATTGAATATTCTGGGACACGGAAATTTACCTCCAGTCCTCTGGCTACGGTGGAACGCCATTGGTTGATTGAGGAGATTAAAGAGTGGTTAGGAATGGGGAAAACTATGGTTTAGTTTTGCGGAAATGGTGAAGTATCACAAGCAACTCCTGATTTGATGAAGTCATACTAAAGCCTCACTACAAACAATTACGGGTATTGGTTGAGATAGTGTAGGCAAACTATTATCTTGCCACTCGTGCATATTATGTTGACGATAAATTTGTCTCAGTTGATTGAATAATTCCTGACTAGTGAAACCATCACGCCGCAATTTATTTAACTCTCGGTTAATTGCTTGGTTCACTGAAGCGCGAAACGCTTTTTCTAAAATATTGATCTGACCTTTTATTTCCTCATCTGTAGTTGATTTAAAAAATATCCTTAGTTCCCGCATAATATACTTTTGTCCTTGAGTCAACCGCTGGTTAAATTCCCTTTCCGCTTGGCGATGCTTTACTTGCTCCGCAAATTGACGCTTGACGTGCATTACAGCAGAATTATGATCTTTGGGGAGTGTCAAAGTGGGCGTGGTATCGTCAGCTTTAATTGCACCCAGGATACGGGGAATGTCCCTAGAGACTATATTCCCCTTGTCATCTAATAAAAATAATTGCTGGTAGCCTTTAATATCAGGTCGATTAGGGTCAGAAGCTTCGCAGAAAATGTATGTGCCCTTCAGCATGGAGAATTTAGCAGTGCGAATACCATGTGGTAAATTGGCGATGCGATCGAATTCGCCTGGGTCTTCTTTTTGTAATTTTCTCAAGATTTCCTCAGCCTCATTTAAATCTAAGAAATTATCTTCATCCTCAATATCAAATAAGCTCAACTGTTTACCATTTTGTTCGTAAATGGCATACATTGCTTCTTCGTTCAGTTGTTCTGTTTTATCAAGAATGGCAGCATCTTCACCGATAGTATCGTGAATTTCTTGTATTCTGTTTTTAAGCTTTTGTTTCAAACCTAAATTGCGCTCAATACCTAGTTCAGGTAAAAAGTTATATCCATAAATGACATCTTTATCACTGCCAATACGGTCAATACGACCAAAACGCTGAATTAGTTTAACTGGGTTCCAGTGTAAGTCATAATTAATTATTAAGTCGCCATCTTGCAGGTTTAAACCTTCTGCCAAAACATCGGTAGCAATCAACGTATTAAGCTCTGATTCTCCTGGTTTAAATTTATATTCTTTATTAGCGTTAGGTGCAAATCTTCCGACTACACGTGCTTTATTTTTGTTGTTACCGCTATAAATTACATCAATGTCATTATTCTTACCGTCTGGGTTTAAATTCTCGTATAAATACTTTGCTGTATCGGCGTACTGTGTAAAAATAAGCCGTTTTTTATTTTTTAAATTTGGTTTAGATAACCAATTGATAAGAGTCTGTAATTTGGCGTCTTTATCAGGAGTAATTGGTTCAACTAATGCCAAAATATTTTTTAGCAGTTTAATATCATGATCAATATGTTGTTGTAATTTTTCTGCGTTAAAATCAGCTAGGTCATATTTATTAGATACCTTCTGCAATGCATCCATCAAGTCTTGTTCTTCTGCTTGGTTATAATCTTCCGATAGCAGAGTTTGTGCTTCTTCTCCTGCGGGAACAAATCCTTGAGACAGTGCTTTTAAAAATCTTTCATGCACTATCAATAATTTTTTGAGAGTTTCTTGAAAAGCGTAAACACTTGACTCAAAGCGCTTAAACAATAGCACTCGCATTAAACCCCGTAGATTAGCACCTGCACGTTGCAGAGTGTTGTAAGGTTCTTGCTTTTGTTTGTCTTTCAAAACATAATTCCATAGTCCATAACGCGCATAGCTAAGTTCGTTTGTGGGTGGTTTAACCAGTTGACGCTTGCGAGGTTTACCCATGTATTGACGTAAATCCTGATATAGTCCTTGGTATGTGTCCTCAATGCTGTACTCGATTGTTTCTAGTTCGCGTTTGGGGAAAAACCGATGCTTACCACCAACGATGACATAAGCGCGTCGGGTTCCGTCTAGGTACTCTTTAAAGTTAGCTGGGTCAACTTTTTGATGAGTTTTTGAGTCAAAACCGTAAAAACGTAAGATGTGGTTGCGGGTACGGCGGATGAGAATATGGGATAGTAATTCTGGTAATTTTTTCTCACCCTTTTCTACTAATTGAAAATATTCTTTTAAATTAGGTGGGTCTATTGGTAAATCAGTTTTATCATCTTGATGGAATAATTTTAGTTGGTGATAAATATCCCAAGCAGTTTTATTCCGAGGAGTAGCTGTTAAAAAGCAACAACGTTTACCAGCACCTAAAAAGGCTTCGACTACTTTGTATCTTTGAGTGCTATTATTCCGTAGGTTATGGCTTTCATCTATAAGTACAAAATCTCTATCTTTAAATCTAAAATCATTTAATAATGTTTTCACATCTCCATCGTCATCTTCTTTTAACATCCCCATTGAAAGAATGCGAGCATTTAGCTGGTAAACTTCATCATATCTATCCCACATTTCTTTTAGTGGTGCAGGGCAAATAATTAAAGGACGTGCGCGTTCTACTTGTTCAAATCTTTTAACAATTGCAGCACCAATAAAACTCTTGCCAAGCCCTACTACATCACTGACAAAAGCACCGCCATAATCTCTGATATTTTGTACGGCATTATTAACAGCTACTGTTTGAAAATCTGCTAATTGTTTACTAATTTCGTCTTCTATAATTAAATCTTTTGGTGCAGTATCTTCTAATCTATCTTTGACTAAAGCGTAGAGACTTTTCATGTAAACATCATAAGGACGGACAGGTAAACCCGCCCAAGATTGTTTCATTTCTCTCATTAACGCTTCATTAAAATCTTCTGCTTCGTCCCATAATTCATTAAACCAATGAGTTAATTCTGTATGGTTATCGTTTCCGTGGATGGTTACATTCAGTTCGGTATTATGGTTAATGCCGGAAAGGGTAAGATTAGATGAACCTACTATCGCAATGCCTTTTTCTTGACGCTCTAAAGCTCTACCTTTGTTATCATAAACAGTACCGTAGTCAAAAATATAAGCCTTAGCGTGTAAGGTTCCTTTGGTGTAAACGCGGACGTGAAGCCGTTTTTCTTCTATCATTTGCACTAGGTTTTTAACCAGCGTCTCGGCTTCATCTGTCTGATCCATTAATTCAATACTGGAACGGACATTGGCTGCTGTTTCATTCGTCATCTGTTTTTCTTCACTGCGCTTATGATATTTTTGCGCTTCGATTTTATCTTCAATTAATTCTAATCTTCGGTATCCTTGGGCGATTTGTTCGATGGTTTCGCGGTTGCTAGTATTGCCAATGAGCAAGCGTAATTCTTTAATACTCGTTAGGCGTTCTGCAATGGCGGTGAAGCCGGAAAGGAAGAAATAACCTACCGCAAAATGTGCCGCTTCTGTTGAATCGAGAATGCGTTTAATTTGGTCTACTAACTTTTGATTACGGTTGTCTATAATATCGTGGGTAGGCATTATTTTTTTATTAAATAGGAAAATCTACTTGCATTCCTCTCTCCACCTCTCCCTAACCCTCCCCTAAAAGGGGAGGGAAGAGGAGCAGCTTTTATACTGAGAGAGGCTTTAATTCTTACTCCCCTTCCCTTGTAGGAAATGGGTTGGGGGTTAGGTTTGTATTAAGTTCAAGATGCTAAAACTTCACTGAGGATAACAACAGGTAAGCCAGGAACATTACGAAAGCCTTTATCGTTGGTAATAAATTGGTTACAACTAACAGATAAACCTGTTGCAGCATGAATAGCATCGGGTGTTTTGAGGTTACTTGTAGCCCGAAGATTAGCAGCTTGTCGCAGTATTGATTGGCTTATAGGAATTAGTCGCATTTCAGATGAAATCAAAAGCTGTTCATAAGCGTTAATTAAAATTGAGTTAGAATTTCGCACAGGTAGAACCAAAGTTTCCATCAAAATTAATTCACTGCTAACAATTTCAATTTCTCCTGCTTGTAGTTTTAACCATAGAGGTGCAAGCAGTGGAACATACTCAGGAAACTTCTCAACGCTATAGATAACAGTTGATGTATCTACATATACCAAGCTAGAAGCGGGAATATTTAGCGTTCCCATGATTCCCGTTCCTCTTTCAGATACTTGTCTACTTCTTCGGTAGTTTTGAAAAGCTGTCTCCCTGGTAACTCGTTAAGAATATCTACTGCTGAACGGCGTTTTGGTTCAGCTTTTTCTGGTAAAATCACAAATACATCAACACTATCGCCTATTTCAGCTTCGGGAATTTCAATTTCTATTTTGTTTCCCGGTAAAACTTTGGTTGTGATACGTAAAGCTGATTGCATGGTTTTTCCCTCAAAATTTCTTAATACTGTAGGCAAGATTGTTCTCTTCTATATTGTCCTACAGTCCATAGAGGGCGGCGACGCGATCGCTTATTTCTTTCTCCCATGCTTCACAGTTAACCCCTTTTGCATCTAGGCATTTTTGGACTAGTTGAGATATTGCTTCGCGTTCTGTCGTAGAGGCGTTGGGGATAATAGCTTTCTCGATATTACCTCGCAGTAATTGATAACCATTTTGTATTTTCGTACAATGACGAGATATTTCTAGCCAAAATGCTTGTGAATTTAGCACTCCTAATAAATAAAGGTCGTCAAGAGCAATGACCCAAACAGCATCATTGATATACATCCCTTTATCATCGTAAGCAAAACATGGTTTCACCTGAAAACGTTGATATACAATCTTGGGTTTCTCAAATGCAGGAGTATAACGTGCTTGAGGCTGTTGTAATTCATACCATTTCTGCTTGGTAGCTCTATTTTCTAGTTGTGTCTTGTAAAGTTTCAGATGTTCAAGAACAGGCGATAATTCCTTCACATCAATATTATGATGCATATATAAAAGCCATTTATCTTGATAATTTACTTGCCATTTACGAATATCTTTACCAACAGCTAATGGCTTTATAATTTTTTCACAAGCTGGATTTTGAGCAATTAATTCGGCTCGTTTTGAACCATCAATAAAAAAAGCTTGGCTTAAACCAGTTTTTATACCATAAAAAATTTTCCCCTTGGCGTATTCTCCTAATGAAGTTCCTTTGGCTTCTACCTTTATTATATGATTACCTAATGTAATATTAGTTAACCTCCAATTTGCACCACTTAAGGCATTAGGTGATAAGCTATTTCCTTCCTTCCTAATCATTGCCAAAATATCAGGATAAGGTGATTTTAATGATTTCACTTCTGTAAACAAAATTGGTTTATTCGATGCGTATCTTTTTTGTGCTGTGAAAATCATTGGATAAGCTGTTGCACTCTGAAAAACAGGTAAATCTCCAAAATCTGTAATACTATTAACTTGGCAAGTATCAGCAATAAACTTTTTTAACTTATCTCCATACTTAGCACGCAACCACTTATTTGAAGATATAAAAGCTAACATTCCATCATTGCGTAAAAGTTCCAAAGCACGTCCATAGAAGTAGCAGTACAAATCAGCGCGATCGCTGTGAACGTCTGGGAAGTTCTTCTTCAAAGTAGGCTTAATATCTTTAAATAGTTCCATTCGCACATAAGGTGGATTTGCTACCTGAATATCAAACCCGCCATCAGCAAAAACTTCAGCAAACTCAACAGCCCAATCAAAACCTTCTGGTGCTTTAGTGCTTCCATTAGTTATTAACCGGATCTGAGTTTTTAACTCATTAATCTCCCGTTCTAAATTCTGCTTTTTACCGCCTTCATGGGTTCGCATATATTCAGCTTTTTTTTGGCTGTATTGGCTGATTAATTCATGCCTAATAACTCCTGTAGTTGTAGGACTAGGAGCCGTGAGACTATCTCCCACTTCAATTTTATATTTCAGGTTTGGTAATGGATTCGGTTTTTCACCTTGGTACTCAACAGCAAGCGAAAGCCATAACCTTAACCGCGCAATATTCACTGCAAATACATCTTTATCAATACCGTAAATATTATTTTCAATAATCTCTAATTTGCGTTGATAAACGGTATTTGAATCTAACCCTTTAGTTGCAAATAAACATTGACGTAAATCTAGCAATTCGTGAAGCATACCTAATAAATAAGCTCCACTTCCAGCAGCCAAATCGCAGCACCTAACTTTACGTAATGCTGCTAATATTGCTTCTGGATTCACCAGATTATCTGGATTATGCTCATCAACAAATTGTGCTACTGCATCATGTGACTCGGTTACAACTTGAGTTTTTAAATATCCCTTTAGCGCCTCACGACACATAAAAGAAACAATCGGCTTGGGAGTATAGTAACTTCCAGATTCATGTCTTCCTGTGACTAATTCCTCGAATACTTTGCCCAACATTTCTGGATCTACTGCTACCTCTACATCTAAAGGTGTGCTTTCTGTAACCGTGAAAGCGAAGCGTTGAAATAGATCATGAAGAATACTATCTATGCAATCATCTGGAATAATAATTTTAGGATTTTGATCATCTTCACCCTGTTCAAAAAGACCGCCATTTAGGTAAGGAACAGTACCAATTAATTCTTTAAAAAAACCACCATTCTTAATTCCTACAATGTCCGGTTCTTGAGGATTATTTAGCCCTGCAAAGAATAGATGAGAAAGCCTATCTCTATAAAAGTTTTTATTGGATATGCCATCGTCATCCTGGTAAGCTTTCCATAAAGCTGATAGATAATCAGTTCTTTGTTGAAACTTCAGCCATCCTTTTTTCTGAATAAAAGTGACGAACATCAAACGGTTAAACAGCTTTTGAGTAAATAACCGCTTACTTTCATCACCTTCAATCCCTTGAATGAGTCCTTCAACTTTTTCAAAAGTTTTACGATACTCTCTGAAAAATTCTTGAGTGACAGCTTCAACGTCAAATGCTTCGTCGTGGCGTGTTTGAATATTTAAGGGTGATGCATTTGGGCTTATTTGCTCCAAATCCAACAGACTTATCCTTTCTGTCGCTGTGCGTAATTGTTCGCCTTCTCCAACGGTAATACGGCGAAATAGCTTTCTTTTTTGGGGCGAATTATCATACTTAACATTAAGGAAGTGCCACCGCGATTGTGATTGATTGGAAAAGACGAATAAAGCATACGGATGATCTTTTAGAAGATGATTAACAACATTTCTTTCCCCTTGCCTTGATAATTCTTCTGATTTCAAACAAGTATAAATAACATGGAAAGCATTGTTAGCTCCCCCTGAAGCTAATAACAAGGGGGAGCCTTTAACTTCATAAGCAACTGCATCAGTCAATTTCCGATGAGAAAGTTCTTGATTTACTCGTTCGTAATTCAATTGGCTCCAAAATAATCTTTTAAGTACATCAAGACTTTTCAAATTTTGGAGTGAATTTAAGATTGACTGTTGTAGTTCTAATGCGAGCATATATTACAGATGCTATTCCAGAAGTGTGTTTTTCTTAACAACCGCGCAGCATAACTCTGACTCCGAAGCTTAAACCTCGTAGCAGTTCTCAAAAATTGAAAGCATGACAACTTGGCACTAGCCAGATATAAATCTGCTGCGCTTAGAGAAATCAAGAAGTCTGCTAAACAGTTATGATGCCATCAGTTAACGGGGCAATAATAAATCGCTGATAAACCGTCAATCTCTAGCCTGATTTTGTACAGAAAAGCAGTAATTGTTAACTTGTTAATAGGGAATTTTTCATTACAAAACAATGCATATTCGTCGTTGCAGAGAAATGCATTTAAAAATATTAGAGATGAAATAAAGCAGTCTCGTGGTTCCTATAGGATTAACCAAGCATCTGCACGGTAGATGTCGTCTTGAGCGTTGATAAGTAAATAAGCGTTGCCTATGAACTGAGATGCGACCTTGTCCATTTTTCCTCAGTATAATATATTTACGTAAATTGTGCTGGTTTGTACAGAGGAGTAAAAGTAAATTTTAAACAATGGTTATTTATTTGAAACTGCTATACATAAGCAAAATCCTACTATTAACTGAATTAATCTGAAGTTTTAGCGAATCAGTAGTATATTTAATTACTAAATTCCATATCAAATTTTATTCATCAATGTAATATAGACCTCAGAAATTACACGTAGACTATAGAAAAATAAGCTTTAGCTTCTCTGGAAAATTCTGAAAGCCTTCATACATATGTTTTTGGTGTCAACTTTACAGGAATTGCAGACTGTTGTCCTTGAGTTGCTTGTACTGATTTTTCAAATTAAACAAATGTGTGAAGCGCTCAAAAATGACCCACGCTTTATTGGTCAACCACGGCGGTTCTATACGAGTACAGGCTCCACCAACGCGTAGCGTGTCCGTATGCCCTGCGGGCACGCTACGCGAACAGGACTCAGCGCAGTACCCTTCAGGCGATCGCGACAGTCAATTACATTTACATCAATCTGTCAAGGCGGTCAAATAATTTGGCAATCGACACATGTACATTAACTAATTATTTGTCAATTTAACAAAATATTGTCACAATTTGTGTAAATGACTGAAACCCTGCTGTAACAAAGGTTATGGCAGGTTTTTAATTATTAAACTTCTCACAACCACCGTTAAACGTGATTAACAAATTAGATGTCTAATCCCTGTAATTTAACAATTTAAGTGTCACTTTGCAGAATAAGGAAAATTACTGAGTTTTAAAAAAATTAACAAATTAAATGCCATTCTATAGATAAAATAAACACACATGTTGCAATTAAACAAAATTGTTTATGCAGGACGCTCATTCTTTTAAAACACCTGCAAACTCAAATAGCAATCTCACCGAAGCAAATGTCATTGTGTCGGAACTTTCGGATGAGGCGAAGTTGAAGATGGAGGTGATTAAGAAGTTGTCTTTGAGGGAGGCGATCGCACAACATACGCTCAACGGCTCAAGGAAGCAGCAGAAAAACTTGGCAAATCAGTGCGAACAGTGCGGCGACTGATTGATAAATGGGAAAAGGAGGGACTAATTGGGCTAACGCAAATTGAACGAAATGACAAAGGAAAGCATCGAGTGGATGAAAACTGGCAAGAGTTCATCTTAAAGACTTACAAAGAAGGCAATAAGGGTAGTAAAAGAATAACTCGCCAGCAGGTATTCATCCGAGTTAGGGCGAGAGCAGATGAACTAGGGGTTAAGCCTCCTTCTCATATGACTGTGTACCGCATTCTTCAACCAGAGATAGATAAACAGGAAAAAGCTAAAAGTATTCGCAGCCCCGGTTGGCGTGGCTCACGTTTATCAGTTAAAACCCGTGATGGGAAAGATTTACAAGTAGAATATAGTAACCAAGTTTGGCAATGTGACCATACCCGTGTTGATGTTTTGTTAGTAGATCAACATGGTGAAATTCTCGGTCGTCCTTGGCTAACAACAGTAATAGATAGTTATTCTCGCTGTATCATAGGTATTAATTTAGGCTATGATGCACCGAGTTCCCAGATTGTTGCTCTAGCTTTGCGTCATGGAATTTTGCCCAAGAACTATGGATCAGAATATGGACTCCATGAAGAATGGGGTACTTATGGTTTGCCAGAACACTTCTATACAGATGGTGGAAAAGATTTTCGTTCAAACCATTTGCAACAAATAGCAGTGCAATTGGGGTTTGTTTGTCATTTGCGCGTTAGCGAAGCTCCTCCGAAGGAGGCTCGCCCCAGTGAAGGGGGTATTGTCGAGCGTCCTTTTAAGACATTTAACACCGAATTATTCTCAACTTTGCCAGGATATACAGGGTCAAATGTGCAAGAACGACCAGAAGATGCAGAGAAGGAAGCTTGCTTGACTTTACGGCAGCTAGAGCAAAGGCTGGTAGCTTACATCGTCAATAACTATAACCAAAGAATTGATGCTCGTATGGGTGAGCAAACTAGATTTCAGCGTTGGGAATCTGCTTTGATAGTAGCACCTGATGCCATCTCAGAAAGAGATTTGGATATCTGCTTAATGAAGCAAACACGCAGAATGATTCAAAGAGGAGGCTACTTACAATTTGAAAACTTGATGTACAGAGGCGAATATTTAGCAGGTTACGCAGGGGAAAGCGTTGTCCTACGATATGACCCCAGAGATATCACTACTGTTTTGGTTTATAGTCACAAGGGTTATAAAGAAGAATTTCTAGCTCGTGCTTATGCTCAAGATTTGGAGACTGAGGAATTGTCTGTGGATGAAGCAAAAGCTATGAGTCGCAGGATTCGGCAAGCAGGTAAGGCTATTAGCAATCGTTCTATTTTGGCAGAGGTGCGCGATCGCGCGGAGCGCAGTGCCAAAGGCAATCGCGAAACCTTCGTTCCTCAAAAGAAAACCAAAAAGGAACGCCAAAAGGCAGAACAGACCATAGTTCAAAAGGCTAAACAACCATTAACAGTTGAACCAGAAGAAGAAATTGAAGTGGCATCTGTTGACAGTCAGGCAGAATACCAGATGCCGGAAGTCTTTGATTACGAACAAATGCGCGAAGATTACGGGTGGTAGAAAATGACTTCAAAACAAGCTCAAGCAGTTGCTCAACAGTTGGGTGACATTCCGGTAAATGATGAAAAATTACAAACAGAAATTCAACGATTGAACCGGAAGAGTTTTATTCCTCTGGAACAAGTGCAAATTCTCCATGATTGGTTAGACGGGAAGCGGCAATCAAAACAATCTGGTCGTGTTTTGGGAGAGTCAAGAACGGGTAAAACAATGGGCTGTGATGCCTACCGACTCAGGCATAAGCCCAAACAAGAAGCGGGAAAACCCCCAACTGTGCCTGTTGCTTATATCCAAATACCTCAAGAGTGCAGTGCTAAGGAGTTATTTGCAGCAATTATTGAGCATTTGAAGTATCAGATGACTAAGGGAACGGTAGCAGAGATTAGAGATAGAACGCTACGGGTTCTCAAAGGATGTGGGGTGGAAATGCTGATTATTGATGAGGCTGACCGCTTAAAACCCAAGACTTTTGCTGAGGTGCGGGATATTTTTGACAAGTTGGAAATTGCGGTGATTTTGGTGGGTACTGACAGATTAGACGCTGTAATCAAGCGAGATGAGCAAGTTTATAACCGTTTTCGTGCCTGTCATCGGTTTGGTAAGTTTTCTGGGGAAGATTTTAAGCGAACTGTGGAGATTTGGGAAAAACAAGTTTTAAAACTGCCAGTTGCTTCTAATCTTTCCAGTAAGACAATGCTGAAGACCTTGGGTGAGGCAACAGGAGGCTACATTGGGTTGCTGGATATGATTCTCAGGGAGTCAGCAATCCGGGCATTAAAGAAAGGATTACCAAAGATTGATTTGGAAACCCTGAAGGAAGTAACGGTGGAGTATAAGTGATGGAACCTGGGGATATTAACCCTTGGTTGTTTCAGGTGGAACCATATCAGGGAGAAAGTCTAAGTCACTTTTTGGGACGCTTTCGACGGGCAAATGAATTAACGCCTGCTGGGTTAGGTAAGGCGGCAAGACTTGGGGGTGCGATCGCCGTAGGCGGGGCTTTGCCCATCGCCCGATGGGAAAAATTCCGGTTTAATCCCCCACCGTCTCGCCAGCAGTTAGAGGCATTGGCTAAAGTTGTGGGAGTTGATGCTGATAGGTTAGAGCAGATGTTGCCACCTACTGAAGTGGGGATGAAAATCGAGCCAATTCGGTTGTGCGCAGCTTGTTACACTGAGTCGCCTTGTCACAAAATTGAATGGCAGTTTAAGGTGACGCAGGAGTGCGCGAGCCATCATCTGCGACTACTGTCAGAATGTCCAAACTGTGGAGCAAGGTTTAAAGTTCCTGCGCTATGGGTGGATGGACATTGCGAGCGGTGTTTTCTGACGTTTGCACAGATGGCAAGTTATCAAAAGGCGATTTAACTAAACTTTTTGGTCTTCCTGCTCCAACGCCGGATTGAACATAATTGTGAAAGTCACGCTTGGGATGAGTCGGCGCAGAACTTGTATATGAGCTTCAGCGTCACTGCGGCGACGAAAACGAGTGACAATCTGGTGCTGCATATTAGGTAAAAGCTTGACTATACACCAAGGATTTAGCTTTTCAAGGTATGTCATAGAACCCTCCTGGTAATATTTGCAGTAATCTTTAAAAGACAAAAGCCAGCCTACTGTGAGAGTGGCTGGCAAAAAAATATCAGGATGATATTGAAATGTGCTGGCTTTTGAATTCCTACTTACCCCGCTCAAAGAAACAGAGCTGCTTCAAGAGTTCTTGAGGAATGTCATCGAAGTGTTCTAGCAGGAAGTCCATCAGGGCAAGATGGCGTAAATCAGAGGGCATAGGAGAGCGGTAGTTGCGACCTTTTGAGAACCAGCGCCGAACAGTTGAAAGTGAACGAGAGCAAATTTGGGCTAAAGCTTCTTGATTAACGTCCCATTTGGCATAAAATCTCTTGGGAGTCATTCCCAGTTGACAGTGGCTGTAAAAAGCGATTAAGTCTTGCTCTCGTGCTAGTAAAGGACGAGGTTTGGTCATAACACTGGCTCCATTTCCAGTGGTTCTAAATCCTCTTCCCAGGCGATATCTGCAACTATCCAAGCAGCACTGGGGCTGTATGAACTCAACCAAATCAGGTAGCACCACGTCCAGCAGCAGCGATGGGGAGCGAAGCTATAAAATCTGCCGATGACAATACCCCAGTCGGTGTCACTTTCAGATGAGCGCCAACGTAGCTTGTCACCGTACAGAAAGCGGGGTGTCTTTGCTACGTCGGGAAAGTTGGCTGGAAGATCAATAGACAAAGGTGGAAATTTCTGCTTTGTAAAGCTTGGGAGTATATCTTGGTTTCCTTGGCGGATAGCATTCAGATAATTAGCAATCAACTTACCGTTGATGCTGTCAGTCAACTGGGAAATCAGAATGGCGGCTAAGTTTTCTAGTTCTTGCTGCTGGGGTTGTATCCAAGCGCTATCGAAGTCAGCGTCAGAGTAGTTGCTAAGTTTTGCAAGTAGTTCTGTGATGCCGAAGTCATCTAAAGCTTGTTGATAGCCCTGGCAAACATCTGTTTTGTAGCAAACAGGTTTTAACATGGAATATGTCTCCTTGATGAGAGGAGCCAGAAGCCAGCGCGACAGCCCTGAGAAAGTTGAGCGCTGGCTTTTGACTTATAAGTGATTATACATAAGTATTATGTATTTTAGTGTGTTTTTATGTTATTTTGTTTGTTTAATACAAAAACACACAACAGAGCTTATGATAGTGATATGGGGAAAGTAACTGTAACTCTTTACATGGAAGAAGAAGACAAAGAAGCCCTGCAACTGTTGGCTGATGCAGAGGAGCGGTCTTTGTCTCAAATGGCGGTGTTAATTGTCAAACGAGCGATTAAAAAAGCACAGGATGAAGGAACAATTCCGCCGACTCAGGGAAAAGGGAAGTGAGGCGATCGCTTAGCGCGTCCACGAAAAAATTTACATCAATTTGCTTCTCTTATTAGCCCGGTAAGCTTGATGAGGATCACTTGGATTTCCCTGGCGAACATATTCAAGTTCGCCTGATGTAATTAGGGGATTCAAATACTTATTCCGCAGATAGACTTGATTACGCCTAAGGATTGTAGCTAGTTCTGACGAAGATAAGTCTTGCCATTGGCAAAGTTGAATAATTACAAAATTTACTTCTTGTGGTTTAGCTCGTTCCCCTAAACTCTCAACAGCTTGTCTTAAATCATCAGGCATCTGGTCTAAATAATTTAGATATAATTTATTATCTGTAGAGCTACCCGCTAGATAAGAGTCATCTTGAGATACTAACCCGCTAGATAAATCATTATCTGTAGGGTTACTCGCTAGATTAGAACTATCTTGTGCTGCTAAGTAGCTAGATAAATCTTTCTCAAGGATGTCTGAACTGAGGGTATAGTAAGTAGCTGAGCTTTTGCCTTTTTGTTCTAGCAACCCTAAACCGCGCAAGTGTCTGAGTTGCTGACTAGCTGTAAGGGTATCAACACGATTGATAGAACGGTATATTAAGTTACTGATTCCACCAACTTCTCGCGCAACAATTAATGCTCTAGCGTGATCATTGCTCAGGTTACACTGCTTAAATTGTGCCAACCACTGCACATCTTCTTGACTCAGAAGATGATGAACGAGGAGTTTAACAGTAAAGCTATCTCTCTCGGGGCTAGACTCAAAAAGTGGTATCGTCAGATTTGCCTTATGCATTTCATCAATCATGACGCGGATGCCTGTACCTTTTGTCTCTGCAATACCCACGTCATGTAAAACAGCAGCTATCTTTTCGTTACGGGCAATAGAACCTGGTTCTCCAAGGGAGTCAAAGGGTTTGAGAGAATGACCAGGGTTACGAATTTCAAGGCGATTAGAAAATCTTATTATCTGTACTGGTTGACGTATCCGATAGTTACGATGCATTAAGGCGTTGACTATTGCTTCACGAATTACCGTGCGGGGAATCACTGGTACTTCGCGGCGGTAAATACCGTTATCTCCTTCGGCGTTCTTTTGCAGCAGTCCTTCGTAAATTTCGCCTTTAACGTCGATATCTAACCCAATCCAAGTTTCGGAGTTAATGAGTTCTACCAGTCGTTTGAGTTTGGCGGGATCTTGTATTTTATTTTGAGATTTCCGGAAGATAACGCCCAAAAGTCCTTTTTCTTTCCCCAGATTTTCTAAAGTGTGGCGATATTGAATTTCTAAAGCATCGCCATCTTTTAAACGTAAGCTTTGCCAGTCGTATTCTTTAGGAATGCTGGAAGGTTTGCCCACAGGTGGAGGGAGTTGGGCTTGTTCGTCCACCATTTTTAAGAATACTAAATATGTGAGTTGTTCTACATAGTCGTTGTAGCTAACGCCATCATCGCGCAGGACGTTGCAGTAATTCCAGAGTTTTTGGACTATGGCAGAAGATTGGTTAGCCATTTAATTAAATTTGTATATAGAGTTTAACCGTCATTGCATTTTATTCGCTATGACTAACAGTTGAATCAAGAGGAGGAATTTGCTCGGCGGTTAATGTAACAACTTGACCATCTTGCCAAATGCTAATAGATTCCCCTAATTTGCGGTGTCTTTCAATAGCTTTAGCAATAGCGAGTTTAACACCTGCGTTGATTTGGCTAGATAATTTCTCAGGAATTGGCTTATTCATAGGTATTAGTAGTAATTTGGCTCCACAGTTGGGGTTGATAAATTATCGGCTCTTGATTGAAAGGGCGTTCAGCTATGATCTGCAAAATCCGATTAGAGTTATCGTAAACAATCCAGCGATCGCACAAGGGTAAGTATAATTCAATTAAGTTCTTTCTTCCGCGTTCGTAGCGACGGCGAATAGTATCTTCAGGGATGTTGTGACCGCCACTTTCTACCCGTCTGCGTACCCGTGCGATCGCTAATTCGGGACTTTGTAACCAAAAGTAAATTAAGTTGATAATATAACCTTTGATTTTACATTCTCTCAAGAATCGGGCGAAATTACGAGCCGCTAATGTAGTTTCAAAAGCAAAATCAGCTTCAGCATTCACCAGAGTTTCTAGCCTTTCTAACATTAATCGTCCGGCTTGACTGGCTACGGATTCCGGGTTAAAAGGAGAAAGTCCGGCTGCTATTTCATCGGCGTTGACATATTCAAATACTTCTAGGAAGTAGGGAAGGATTTGCAGGGCGGCGGTAGTTTTACCAGAACCGTTTGCACCGCCGATAATGTACAAGTTGGGCATTATTCTAATGGTAATGCTAATTGTGCAGGTGATTGGGGCTGAGATTTGGTCTTTTTCTTGGTTTTGGTTGTTACCTGTTTGGCTTTCTCAGCTTTGATGCGTTCTAGGAGTTTTTCGGCGGGTTCGTCGTTGGGGTCTTGGGGTACGAGTTTGCCTTCAAAGGCTTGTTTTAAGATGGTTTGGCGGAGTTTTTCAGCGCGTTTGAGGTTTGCGTTTATGGTTTTTTCAATTTGCTCTATGATAGATGTAATTCTTTCTATTTCGGTAACAATAGCTTTCTGTTCATTTATAGATGCAAGAGGAAATTCTAGCTCTGCAAATCTAGTTGATCCTAAATGAGCAATATTTGTAGTCCATCTAGCAATTTTTTGAAATCTACCATTGTGGAGATAAGCCAAAAACACATACAACGCAAACTCTGTGATTAACCCATCAGATGATTGAAAACGAACTAATGTATTTTGGAAACAGGCTCCTGGTACTTCATTCCTATATATTGCAGGTCTTCCTACTAATTCAAGACTCTGACCTTCATTTAAGAGAATATCACCATACTTAAGCTCATATATCTTAAACTCTTCTGGTGTAAAATTCATTTCTAAAATACTAGACGTATCAATTCTATTTTCAAAAACATTAGCTGGTCTCAGATATGGTCTCATGTGTTCACCAGTATGATGGCGTGGCGCTCTTTGCCGTCCTCCTTGAACACGACCTAATTGTTCTATTTTTGCCCAACACCAACCATCTGGTAACTCACATAAATCAGACGTATCTGGTGCGAACGCTTCCTTATATTTCAGCTTCCAACTGTCATCCTTGGGAGTTTTACCTTGTGCTTTCATCTTCGCCAGTTGTTCGGCTTCCCACTTCTCCCGTCGCTGCTTGAGCATGCGTTCAAGTAACACTGAGGCGGGTTCTAATTCTCCTTGATTCGCTTCCCGCCATTCTTTGGTTAAATTTCCTTCGACTGCGGCTTTTAGCACCGTCTGACGGTAGCGTTTTAATTTGGCTTTTACTTTTTTGAGTAACTCTACCCCTGCATCAAGTTGGGTAAATAGTTCCTCAATTTTGGCGACGATGCGATGTTGTTCAGCGAGTGGAGGAAGGGGAAATGGAAAAACACGAATTCTTTGAATTCCAAAAGCTGCTTGTGTTGTCGCTCTTCTTCCTTTTTGTAAGATAGCCTCTATAAACGGACTATCCATATATGTAAAAGCAAAGCTAGCATTTAAAAATGCATTATTTGGCTGTATTAGCACTACATTTGCAGACAGAGCGTAGTTAAATGGTTGGGTAAGTTTTGCTGGTTTTCCTAAAGTGCCTATCTTACCAAAAATAAAATCTCCATATTTTAGCTGATAGCGTTCTCTATGTTCTTCTAGAACTTTATAGGAAACCTTTCTTGCTTTCTCAAAATCGATTTTTCTGTTATTGATATCTCCCATTCCAACATAGGGAATACCTCCATCAACTTCTGGAGGAGTCCGATGGCTGGGTTGAGGGTCTACAACACTAGCTACCTGTTCTAGATTTACCCATATCCAACCTTTCGGCAACTCATACAAGTCCTCACCCATTACGCAGCTAACGCCTCATTCAACTCATCCAAAATATCCATTAAATCATTTCCAAACAACTGATAACCCTGAAACGCCTCCTGTGGCATTTCCTGTAAATCCTCTGGCTCAATCCTCAAACTGGTGGCAATATGCTCCTTAATCTTTTCCAACCACCCCACCTGCTGTGACGTAAACTCTTTTCCTGCTAACCACTGCTGAAACTTCTCCTCTACCGTCACCGAGTAGGGTTCTAACGTCTCCGTTTCCCCCATCGCAAAGCGTACCAGAGAAATGATATCTGTCAACAGCTTTTGCACCCCTGCACCCCTGACTTTATCCGCTTGCAACTGGGCGTATGCTTGCCACACTTTTTCTGGTGTCAGGTTGCACGGTGGACGTTCTAAGGCATTCGCTAACTGCTTTATCTGCTCGTAGGTTAACCGTCGCTGTCCGTAGGGCTGATTATAAAGGATTTGCAGAGCGGTAATTTCATCTTTCTTCGCCTCAAGACACTGGCGAAAAGTCTCCACTGTCCCCATTGCCTTATCCCTGGCTGTGGTATCAAATCCCGCTGCTAACACCACATCCTGACTAACTGTATCAATCAGCTGCTCATTATTACTTTTAATCTCTTTGAGCAAGTTACGAAACTGGGGATTATCAAACGGTTGACAAGCAAGGGTTATTAATACCTCTGCCGCTTGCTGCTGTTGTGTTTCCGTAGGCGTTGGGGTTTGAAACTGTTGAATCGCCTGTTCAATTTGCCTGTCTGGATCGACAGCATCGAGTAAGTCTCTGGTAATATCTTGAATAGATTTGCCCCCAGCAGCGGTTTTTAATTCAGTGCGTTCCTCTTGATTCAGTTGCTTCTCTAACCTTGCCAAGCGTCCCGCTAACGACATCAGCGTGTCTTCATCTCGCTGATCCAACGCCACTGCTTGCACTAATTTATCAAAAGGTACACTGCGTTTACGCTCTAAAGGTCGAGAATCTGTTTTATCCGACTCGCACACCCCCACCGCATCCACAATCACGAATTGTTCTTTAACTTGAGCATCCGGTGTCACTCCCTGAAAATCTGTGGGATTAATTGTGCGGGTTCCCCGTCCTTTCATCTGCTCAAAATAAATCCGCGATTTCACATCCCGCATAAATACCAGACATTCCAGAGGTTTGATATCCGTCCCCGTGGAAATCATATCGACGGTGACAGCAATGCGGGGGTTATAGGAGTTGCGGAAACTGGCGATTAAATCTTCTGTCTTTTCCCCTGTGGTGCGATAGGTAATTTTTTTACAAAACTCATTGCCTTTGCCAAATTCTTGGCGCACAATTCGCACAATATCTTCAGCGTGGGAGTCATCTTTGGCAAAAATCAGGGTTTTGGGAACTTCGGTTCTGCCAGGGAATATCTCGGTGAATAATCGCTGTTTCAAGGTGCGAATCACCGTGCGAATTTGGTCAATTGCGACGACAGAACGATCCAACTCCCTCCCCACATAGCTTAAATCTTCATCCAACTGCTGCCAACGTATCGCACGAGTTTGGCGATCGCGTCTATCAATATAAAATCCTGATTGGATGTTGCTACCCTGTTCTGTAATCTGGGTGCGAATGCGATAAACCTCATACCCGACATTCACGCCATCTGCTACAGCCCGTTCGTGGGGATACTCCATCACCAAATTCTGATCAAAAAAGCCAAAGGTTTGCAGAGAAGGGGTTGCCGTCAGTCCGATAATGAAAGCATCAAAATATTCCAACACTTGCCGCCACACATTGTAAATCGAGCGGTGACATTCATCAGTGATAATGAAATCAAAAGTTTCAATGGGAATTTTCGGGTTATAAACCACATCCTTGGGTTGCTGGTTTTCCTCTTCCCCATCGAACTGTGATGCTTCCTCACTTTCCGCCTCAAATTCAGCTTCTCCCCGCAACATAGAATAAAGACGCTGAATCGTCGTGATACACACCTTATTAACTGGATCGATGGTGTTGGAAGTTAACAACTGCACGTTATAGAGTTCAGTGAACTTGCGCCCATCATCAGGGGTAAGATACTGCTGAAACTCCTTCTGGGTTTGCTGTCCCAAATTCTTCCGATCCACCAAAAACAAAACCCGTTTCGCCCCAGCTAACTTAATCAGCCAGTAGATAAAACTCACAGCGGTGTAAGTTTTGCCTACACCCGTCGCCATCTGAATCAACGCTCTCGGGCGATTTTCTTTGAGAGAATTAAATAACCCGGCGATCGCTTCTTTTTGACAATCTCGCAAATCTTCTGTTTCAATTGTGGGTAACAGTTGCAAAAGTCCTCTGAGGGTGTCAGACTTGCCTAACCATTGGTGTAGTATTTCCGGTTTGTGGAAAGTAAACACCCGCCTTGAGCGATAATTGGGATCACGGGAGTCTCGAAAAAATGTTTCTGTCCCTGTGCTTTCGTAGTTGAAGGGTAAAGGTTTCTGGTAACAGGGGAGACTTTTGGGTAAGTTAAACGAATATTTATCCGATTGTATTTCAACACCGCTGAGAGCAAACCCCGCAGGCTTCGCTTCGATGATTCCAACAGCTTTGCGATTGATGAAGAGTAAGTAATCAGCATAACCAGATTTCAGGGGATATTCCCGCACCGCAATTCCCAAAGAAGCGCCCAAGTTAACTTGCTTGTAGTCTTGGACAATCCAACCTGCGGCGGTGAGTAATTGGTCAATCTTTTGCCTTGCCTGTTCTTCTGGTTTCATTACTGAGTTTTTATACTCTTACCCGATATTTAAGCGTCACCAAGACTCTTCAATCACATCCATTTCAGTATAGCTACACTATGAGCAAGGCAATTGTATTTGTATCAAAAGAAACTTTACCAGTGAAGGCAGCTGTTCAAGTAGTATTCTTTAGTATCTTGAGGAGTTTAGTGTGATTTTTCCAAACCCGAACCTTGCCAAACTTGTAAACTTTAGCAATAAATGGTGCTTGATTACTTTGAGCAAAGTTCTCCATTTGCTCCAATGCTTGGGCAAAGATACTTGCCATCTCTTCTCCAGTCACATTTCCCAAAGATAATACAAAAACTTTCGCATCCGAGCTAGCGATCGCCACTTGCTCCAAAATATTTCGACCAATTGCATCATCTTTGGTGAGAATTAACCAACCTCTTTGACTAACTTCAGGGAGCCATTCAGTATCTGGTGAATCCGGTGAAAAGTGGTCTTCATGAATTTCTACCTTTGCACCTGCATTACGTAGTGCATCTGCTACATATTTTTTTCCCAAGGCTCAATCAATAAAAAAAGTCGGCTTCTCTGCTTTTATCACGCTGCTTGGGACAAAGATAATTCACACCGAATAGCTTCTTCAACTTGCAGGCGATCGCAGGCGTAATCATCTGCTAAATTATCAATCGATTCTCCCGCTTTATATCTTTCTGCCAAAAGAGCCGTCGGAATTCCCGTACCCACCAAGACTGGACGACCAAATGATATTCTGGGGTCAATCACCAAAGTCTTGGGAGATTCTTGTTCCATCAAATTTTCATTCAGTCTAGTAAACGGGAAAAGCTTGTTCGCTACACCAGTTTCATCTAGTTCAATTCGCTTGAGTAAATGCTTTAGAACTTCACGCATTGCCAGTTGACCGTCCTGGGAAGCACTAATTAACTTTCCCACCGATTCAACAAACAAATCAACCCCATCTGTTTGGAACTCAATCCGAGCGAGAGGATGAGGTACATTGAATTGACGGTCAACATAATCTAAGGCTGTACGAACTTTGTCTAAGCGAATTTGATGATCCTTACGAATAACTCGTAGTATATGAGCCTCTACCAAATTAGTAAATGAAAGCTGTGGTATCTCTGGATTTGGAAGCTCAATGAGTGGTTGAAAAAAGCGCTTACCTTCTGCTGTAGGGTAAAACCGACCATGAAGCCACGAACGTAATGTCCCCACCGGAATCAGCAAATAACGTGCTGCTTCAGCAATGGAGTAAGTGGGGATATTCCGTAAATCTAGTTTTTCGTAAGCTGTGGTCATGCGTGCAAACGCTAATGATATCCCATGATTGATCATAACCAACAGCGTACATCTATGATCCGTGTCTGGCGAGCCGAGCGATCTAAAATGTAGTGGTAGTGGTGCGATCCCTCTTTTCTTAAGTCTAATAAGGAGTCGAATTGTTTGTTATTTAACATAAAAGTGATCATACCTCCTTAACTCTTGAGCTAGCGAATGCTTTGAATTTGACTCTTATGAATCCAGCCTCCACCACAAGCGCTTGTATAGTACCAATTATCTTTAGGTTCTGCATTAACTCGTATTGTTTGCTGGGAATCAATTTGGCATTTCACTCTTCCATTTGGAGAGATACGAACGTTTCAAGGTGGATCGAATATAGAAACATCGTGAACTAAATCCATCTAGAATGGGCAGACATTTAAAATAGCATTGTCTTCATCGTATTTCAATCCTAAATATGGATATGGTGGCGGATTTCCCACTGCTATTGCAGGAGGAATAAATGCTGAGAGTATATCCCTGTTTGAGGTTGCGTAATCTTTTACTTGCTCTCCTTTTTCCAAGGCTGTTCTGATTTCGCTATGACTTGACTGTTCATACCATCGCTTTTGCACACTGAAACCATAACTTCCTTTAGAGCGCTCTACCCAAAGCTTGTCAATTTTTTGGAGGTTTGAACAGAAATGTTGGAGATTTTTGATAGATGTTGTGTTAAGCTTATCTTCTTCTACCCCAGCAATATGGTACACGAGCTTAGTTGTTATCTTGTCTGCTTTCTCCCACCTTTCTTTTTCCAGTTGCTTCTCTAGTTCACTGTAATAGTATTTTGTTTCATCATTATGGAGTTTTTCTAAAGATTGATTTACCTTATTTTTGAGATTTGTATCGCTACCACTATTTGAGAGTAAAGATATAAGGTTAATATGAATGGCTTTGACACCTTCGTTTGAAATAATATTTAGTTTATTTATTTTATCAAATTGATTAATTTGATTTGAATCGATAAGATTGAATGCTTCCTTATAATATTCTTTTCCTTTATTTTTATCTTTTCTTTGAGACAAACTTCCTCTAGTTTTTTTGGCAAGGATAAGAATTTCTAATTTTTGCCTATCATTACTTGTTGTTTCTATACTACTATTGTTTAAATAATTCTCTGCTTTTTCTAAAGCCGCCTGTGCTTTTCTAAAATCTTTTTCCTGATTAGCCACAGCTAATGCCATATTTAGCAAAGCTAGCTTAAGATTATTGTCTAATGTTTTTAAAGGTTCACCTTCTTGTGAAAATTTTTCTTGATTCTCATCAAAATCATGTCTTTTTTGTTTTGGTATTTTGTCATCTTTAAGATTAACTAGTTCTTGACCAAGTTTGAGATATTCTTGACCTTTTTCAATTTCCTTTTTATAATGACTTGCCTTCTGTTCAAAATCATATGCCTTTTTTGCGAAGAATCCTGCAAATAATAAAGAGGAAATTATAACAAGAATACCGTTACGAATAAGCCGTTGAGTTTTCTTATTAGCTTCAGCTAGTAACTGAGCCCTTTGTTTTACTGCTTCGTTATCTCTTCTCTCTCTTTCCAATTGAGCTTCTTTTTCCTGAGCAGCTATTTCTTCTTCTATTTCCTTTTGTCTACTCGCTGCTAAAAACTGCCTATCCTGATAACTTAAACTTTTATCTTTTGACCATTCCAAAGCATCCTGTAATGCTTTTCCGCGCAACAGTCGGGAGTCATCAGTTCCCCCAGAAGCTACCCAAAACTTAAAATTCTCAGAATATGGACGTAAATTTCTTAATTGAGTTTCAATCCAATTTTGCTCAAAAATTTCTTTATAAATTGGGTTATAAACTCTTAACTTTTTATTTTGTTCCTAACGACTAATCCTGAAAGCTGTAATTCGCTTTGCTCTTGAGTATCATCTGCTGTAATTTCAGATTGCTCCTCTGAACACCGGATTTGCTGATACAATTCCAACAAATAAGATGCGCGTTGTTCATCCCGGAGAATTCTATCTCGAATCGTTCGCAGATGTTCTGGTTCATCTTGGGATTCCCAATTTTCAATGATGCGCGATCGCACAACCTGTTCAACAGTCCGGGAATTTTCTTTCTCCGACTCTTCCACCATAAACTGACACAGCTTTTGCGTCAGAAACGGTTGTCCTCCCGTCCAGTGTAAGATTTCTTTCATCACTGCTTGAGAATCACAAAACTTTCCGTGCAACCCCTTCTCTAACGGTTCGACTTCGTGCAGTTGAAATCCTTTGAGAGAGATAGCTTTCCCAATATTAAACGGGGTGCGCTTCTTATCTGAAATCAAATTGCTTGGTGATGCGACTCCCAACAAACAAAAGCTGAGGCGATTATATTCAGGATTATCAACACGCTGATTGTAACAGGCACGGATAAATGCAAAGAAGTCGTCTGTGGGGAAATTGAGGCTGAGAACACTATCAATCTCATCAATAAAAATGACAATATTTTCTTTAATCTCAGCAAGCAGTATCTCTTCAAGAAACTTCCGAAATCGCGGCAAAGTGAGTTTAATTGATTCTTGTACCACCAATCCCCAAATTCTACATCCAATTCAAAACAATCAATCAGCGTATCAATCAAATCTGCATACCATTGTTCTGGTGGAACATTTTGAATACTCCAGCAGAAAGGTCAATAGCTGCACATTCTACGCCAGACTCTCGTAATCGGCGCATGGTTCGGACTCGCAAGCTGGACTTTCCACTTTGTCTGGAGTTCAGCACATAACAAAATTTCCCTTCTTGAGTGCTTCATACAATTCGCTATCAGCTTCTCGCGTGACGTATGTGGTGACTTCTTCAGGCAAGGTACCGGAAAAGTAATATTCGGTCTTTGGTTCCTCAACCATAGCTTACCCCAAACGCGCTAAGAAGTACTGACGATATAAATCGCAACTGGGAACGCAATCATTACGAATAATTTTCACTAACCCCAGACTGTGCAGCTTAAATGTAATTTTCGGATTAAGTTGCACAGGTTCATTTGCCATCACCACTTTTTTATAAGCTTCTTCTAACTGAGAATTATCTTGTAAACATTCCATAGTTGCTCTCTCAGATGGTCGCTAAAAATTCCTTCTTCGGTTGGCGCAAGTCTCAAAAGTTGCTCTAGAGTTATTTGCTGACTTTTGAGATTCTCCAACGTCTCTTGTACCAAATATGGATGTCCTCCTAGCAATCCCATTAGTTGATTTAAAGCATCTTCTCCCAACTGTCCATCTAATTCATACTGCTTGGCAAGAGTTCTTACCTGAGAAAGGTTAAATTCAGGTAATTCAATGGCTAATCCAACATTAAACGGTGAATGATTGGTATCCAAAGATGGATAAGTTTCAGTCGAATTAACGACCACTAACCTAATTTTTTTCCAAACATTACCCATTTTGTCTCCTTGTTTGGCAGTTTCATACCAACTCCGTAGAAGTAAGCAAAATTCGGAGAAAATGTTTTCACATTTAAACAGCCGTTCAAAATTATCTATGGCAAGAACAACAGGACTATCAATTACTAATAATAAATATTTTTGAAAGTAGCGAGTACAGCTTTTATTCAGTCCGGTACTATCTTGCCAGTATTCATCCAACTTAGCCTCCAGTTCCAAACTGTCAGAAACATTAACACACAACCACTGCAAGAAGGTCTTTAAGTCAGCAATGGTAGAACTATCAGCTAGTTTCAAATCTAATTTCGCTGTTTGATAACCCTGCTGTCTCGCATAGTCGAGCAATTTCTCCAACAGCAATGTTTTTCCCATCTTCTGCGGTGCTTTAAGACGAATCAGCGCACCAGGTTGCAAAATCGCATCAAAGCATTTTTCTTCAATCGGTGGTCGTTCAATATATATGATTTATCGATTCTGCTGACGAATTTCCAGATGATTCCTTTGGGGAAAAGTTGAGCGAGAAATTATTCTTAGGGATAAGTTGAGGTATTAACTCTTGTGCTAAACCTGCCATGCGAATCACACTACAACCAAGTTTATAAGCAAACTCATAATTATGATCTGCTCCGATAGCATCATAAAAACCCACAGCAAATTCAATTGCTGCTTTATCTCCAATTGCCTGACTCATACCCATCACATAATTAATGTGTTGTGCGATCGCCCTTGCCTGATACTCTGAATAACAAGCATTAAGGACAACACACTCTACTTGGTGAGCGAATAGTTGAAACAATCCCGCCAAAGCTTCTGCATCAACTAACTTTATTTGACCCGTTTCATCTTCAAATACCAATCCATCTTCTCCAGAACCATGTCCAGAAAAGTGAATTATATGTGGTTCGTACTCCAGAATAGCTCTGTGTATATCTCTGTATTGTACTGCTTCTGCTCTATCTATTGAATAATCATCACGCTTCTTTGCTCGTTTCAATCCCTCCTTAATTTCGCGCATCTCCTCACCCAGGCGAAGCTGACTGGTACCCTTAGGATTGGCTGATAACAGAAGGATCTTTCGAGCTTGATTATTAGTACTCATTAGAAACGTGCATTTTTATAGATTGATACCGCAGTTCCTCAAAATTATGTCAGATTAAACAGCCAACTTATTCATCAACTGCTGATAAATCACGTCTAGCCACACCGGAATCACAGGTTTACCTTCATCTAGAGATGCGATCGCCTGTTTTCGGTCATACGCTACAAGAGAAAGCGATCGCTTATGCCCGTTCAAAAGTAGCATCCACCGACTACCTTTACCAGAGTCAAATAACTCCGGTTCCTTGTCTTTCAATGTTTTTAGCGTAGTACTGGCAATATCAAAACTCAATCCCATCGACAAAAAATATAACATTGCTGCCAGTTCCATTAAATTTGGCTTTGAGTAATAAATACTACGTCCTGTTCCCGTCTCACCAATAACAGGAACAACGACACCCTTTTCACGCCAGTACTGGAGCTGACGGAGGGTGCAACCTGTGATTTCAGCCGCTTGTTTACTCGTAAAAAACGTTTCTTGCATGAAATCATTGTAGGCACAGCAATTAATTGCACAATTATGTTATTATTAAACATATGTGTTAGTAAACGTATGAGCCAGATTACTATTCAGTGTCCTTTAGTAGCAACTGAATCTACCCGCCAACAGCTATGGAAGCTAATGGCAGAGAAAAACACGCCACTGATTAACGAACTGTTGCTCAAGGTGGCTCAACACCCAGAGTTTGAGACTTGGCGACAAAAGGGTAAACACCCGACTGGTATTGTCAAAGAATTGTGCCAACCTTTGAAAACTGACCCTCGTTTCATCAGTCAACCAGCACGGTTTTATGCAAGTGCGTTAGCGAAGCTCCTCTGAAAGAGGCTCGCGACAGTCAATTACATTTACAAATCTTGGTTTGCGTTGATGAAGCGATACCTTCGGCAAAGCTTCGCTAACGCAGTACCAACTCGAAGGGAAAACTCGCTGGCTAGAAATACTCAGAAGTGATGAACAATTGGTAGAAGCCAGTGGTGTGACTTTAGACAGCCTTCGTATAAAAGCTAATGAAATCTTGGCTCAATTTAGTCCACAGTCTGCTCCAGTGCAAGCTAAGCAGAAAAAAGGTAACACAGGCAAAAAGACCAGAAAATCTCAAAATTCAGACAATAATCGCAGTTTATCTGCAACTTTATTTCAGGCTTACCGCGATACAGAAGACAACTTAACTCGTTGCGCTATTAGTTTTTTGCTCAAAAATGGCTGCAAAGTTAGTGATAAAGAAGAAGACCCTGAAAAATTTGCTCAACGTCGCCGCAAGATTGAAATTCAGATTGAACGCAAAAGAGAACAGCTAGAAGCTCGAATTCCCAAAGGTCGAGATTTAACTGATACCAAGTGGTTAGAAACTCTCTTCGTAGCTACTCATCAAGTTCCTAACAGTGAAGCACAAGCAAAATCTTGGCAAGACAGTCTTTTAAGGCAATCACGTTCTGTGCCATTTCCAGTTGCTTACGAAACCAACGAAGACATGACTTGGTTTAAAAACCACAAAGGGCGTATCTGTGTAAAATTCAATGGATTGAGCGAGCATACATTTGAAGTTTACTGCGACCAACGTTATCTGCACTGGTTTCAACGCTTTCTAGAAGACCAACAAATTAAGCATGAAAGTAAAAACCAACACTCTAGCAGCTTATTCACTCTCCGTAGCGGACGCATTGCTTGGCTCGAAGGGGAAGGTAAAGGCGATCGCGGTAGCGCGGCGACAGACGCACCTTGGAACATTCACCGCTTGACTCTCTACTGTTCTCTAGATACCCGCCTCTGGACAGATGAAGGAACAGAACTGGTTAGACAAGAAAAAGCAGAAGAAATTGCCAAAACTATCACCAAAACAAAAGAGAAAGGCGACCTAAATGAGAAACAGCTAGCCCATATAAAGCGAAAAAACTCTACGCTAGCCAGAATTAACAACCCTTTCCCTCGTCCCAGCAAACCTTTACACAAAGGTCAATCTCACGTTCTTGTAGGTGTAAGCCTCGGTTTAGAGAAACCTGCAACAGTAGCCGTAGTCGATGCCACAACAGGTAAAGTCCTTACCTACCGCAGTATTAAACAGCTATTAGGTGACAATTACAAACTTTTAAACCGACAGCAAAAGCAAAAGCGTTCTTTATCCCACCAACGCCAAATCGCCCAACAGCTTGCCGCACCAAACCAATTTGGCGACTCAGAATTAGGACAGTATATCGATAGATTATTGGCTAAAGAAATTGTGGCGATCGCCCAAACTTACTCGGCTGGCAGTATTGTCCTTCCTAAGTTGGGCGATATGCGCGAGCAAGTTAATAGCGAAATTCAGGCAAAAGCAGAGGAAAAATGCCCTGAATCTATCGAAGCTCAGAAAAAGTATGCCAAACAGTATCGCCGCAGCATAAATCAGTGGAGCTATGGCAGACTAATTGAGAACATAGAAAGTCAAGCCGCAAAAGCTGGAATTGCGATAGAGGAAAGTAAACAACCTATCCGAGGAAGTCCGCAAGAGATAAAGCCAAAGAACTAGCATTTACTGCTTACAAATCTCGCAAAATCATCTGCACCTATCGTTAATGTTGGTGGTGGTTTGTAAACAAAAAAAAATGTTAATGTTATCATCATCGTATACCTTTT
>NZ_JBAHYJ020000088.1:0-79269 GCF_036697665.2 Scytonema sp. PRP1
TTGTCGTGCTGTTTGTTCGCGGATGAAGTTGATGTGTTCTTCTTGTGCTTGTTTGCGCTCTGTAATATCTTCTATTGTGCCTACATAACCGATGACTTCGCCTTTATCGGAAAGCATCGGAGACGAAGACATATGAACCCAACGCTCAATTCCTGTAGGCGTGAGTATACGAAACTCTCCTGTGTATTCCTGACCTTCAGCGGATACAGCATACCAATCGGCAATAACTCGTCCTCTGTCTTCTGGATGAATTGCTCGCGTCCACCCATCGCCTAAACTTTCCTCAAGCGTCATTTCACAGATTGCTTGATAGCGAGGGTTAATATACGTGCATTTGCCTAATGTATCTGTTAAAAAAATGCCGACTGGCGAGCAAGCACTTAAAGAGCGGAACATCTCTTCACGCTTCCTGAGTTCTTTATTCATTGCTGCCAGTTGTGCCGCTTGTCGCTTCACCTCGAGGGTTTTCTGGAACAGATCAACAAATGCCGCTACCTTGGATTTCAAAATTTCTGGATTAATGGGTTTGAAGAGGTAGTCTACAGCACCAATGGAATAACCTTTGAACACCATATTGTCGCTGGTGCTAAATGCTGTGAGAAAAATAATTGGCGTATGGCGCGATCGCTCTCGTTGTCGAATCAGGGTTGCTGTCTCGAACCCGTCCATATCTGGCATCTGCACATCCAGCAGAATCACAGCAAAATCCTGATTGAGCAAACATCGCAGTGCTTCTGCACCCGATGTCGCCCTGACCAAATTTTGATCTAGGCTCTCTAAAATTGCCTCTAGGGCTAACAAATTTTCTGGATGGTCATCTACCAGCAGAACGTTAACTTTCGGTTCAAATGACATTTTTATCTGTATGCTTTAGGAAATATATTAAGGCGTTTTCACGTCTTCCTATTGACTGTGACGCTTGCGGTTATTCTATTCCCACTATCTTAAGTTATAAATTTGGTCTACTATTGATAGTTAGAGTTCAAAGCTTTCTTCTATGAAGAATTCACAAAGAACTCGATCAAAAATTACAAATTTTCACTAAGAACGGGGCGATTTCTGCCAAAGGTAGAATTTTTTCAGCGACACCACGGGCGATCGCCGCTTTTGGCATTGTCGCACAAGCTGCTGTTGAAGGTTCCTCTACCACCGTTCTGCCACCGCGTGCCCTGATTTTTGCCATTCCTTTACTACCATCATGGTTAGCTCCTGTCAAGAGTACTCCAATCAATTTTTCGGCATAAGTATCGGCAGCCGTTTCAAATAGCACATCTATTGACGGTCGTGCATAAGTCACAGGAGCATCAGTAGATAAAGAAAAGCAAGGATAAGAAATGGAGTCACTTCCGGCTTCTACCATCAAATGATAATCTGCTGGAGCTAAATATATGCAACCAGGCACAATTTCTTCTTTATCTTGTGGCTCTATGACAACCAAAGGACTATACTGCTGCAACATCATTCTCAATTTATCATCAGAAGATTTGTGACGGTGTTGGACAATTGCCACAGGTACTGGGAAGTTTTTGGGCAATCCGGCGAGTAAGACTTCAAGGGCTTGTAACCCTCCTAAGGATGCACCGACAACAACCAGTTGAAATGCCATTAGGAATGAGAAATTAGAAGTAATTATAAATGATGAAATTTTATCATATTTTTTTGAGCATTCATCATTTTACCGAATTCGGCGGTAAAGCTTTTCTCCACCTTCTAACTCCTCATAGTCTTGCTCATGCGGGGTGAACTTAAGGCTTTCTTGGCGTCCCAAACCTAAGATTCCAAACTTCACATGGCTTTCATAAAAAAGATTATGAACTCTATGTTGTAAAGATTGATTAAAGTAAATTAAGACATTGCGACACAAAATAATATGAAATTCATTAAAGGAATTATCTGTGGCTAAATTATGTTGTGAGAACACCATATTTTCTTTTAAATATGAGGAAAATAAAGCATTATCGTATGCCGCTGTGTAATATTCAGAAAAAGATTTTTTACCACCCGCTTGTAAATAATTTTGAGTATAACCTTGCATCAAATTTAGTGGATAAATTCCAGTTTTAGCTTTTCGTAATACCATATCATTGATATCAGTTGCATACAATCGGGAACGGTGATACAGCCCCTCTTCGTGTAGTAGAATTGCCATAGAATAAACTTCTTCACCCGTGGAACATCCAGCGTGCCAAATGCGAATAAAAGGATAAGTCCGTAATATCGGCACGACTTTTTTTCTAAATGTTAGAAAAAAGCTGGGATCACGAAACATGGTAGTGACGTTAACCGAGAGAGCGTACAAAAATCTCTCCATATATTCAGGGTGATGGAGAACTTTTTCTTGCAGTCCAGAAATACTGGTTAAACCTTCGGCTTGAATAATGTTCCAAATTCGTCGTTTGAGTGAAGCTAAGGCATAATTTCTAAAATCAAACCCATAGTAACGATATATCCCTTCTAATAGCAATTTAATTTCAATGTCTTCGAGCTGCTCTCTAAGCATATAGATATTTATTTCATCATCGCAGTTGCCCAACCTTAACCTTTCGAGTTGCCCATCCCTTGTAACAAAGTATAGGTTTGCTGTCAAACGCAATTCCTCAAAAATTATGTTGCAAATAACTCCCAGTATACATTGACATTTAACACTTCTAGGATATACTTGCGCCATATTCTGAGGAGTGCAACTATGACAAATCAAAAGCTTGGGAGATTACTACCACTCGGTTTTATCAGTTTCTGTTTTTGCCTAGGCATTGGTATAGGATTATTCCTCCGCTTTGGGCAATTGCAGCGAACAAATGCTGCTACGACATCTACAGATCTCAACGCAGATACAGATACAGTACCAGTTCAGTTCTCCATACCAGAGAACGCGTCAAAAGACACCATCACTGTTCAAGCCGTTGGAGATGTTATTCCTGGGACAAATTACCCTAACTACAGACTTCCGAGCGATCGCAATCAGCTTATACCAAATTCGGTGAGAGCATATCTGCAAAGAGCCGATCTTCTATTTGGTAACTTTGAGAGTAGCTTAACAAAATACCCCTACAGTTCCAAAGATATCAGTCAAGGACAAGTTTTTGCGTTTCGCTCCCCACCAAGCTACGCCCAGCTTTTTGCTGATGTTGGGTTTAAGGTGATGAATATTGCGAACAACCATGCACGGGACTTTGGTATGGTAGGGTTCCAAGACACAGTAAACAATCTCAAGGGTGTTGGCATCGAAACATTAGGTCACAAAAATCAAATTCTCTTGTTACAAGTGAATAATGTTCCGGTTGCCATGATTGGGTTTGCCCCTTACGAATTTTATAATTCTATTCACGATTTAGAAACAGCCAAAGCATTGGTACAACAAGCCAAAACACAGGCAAGTATTGTGATTGTATCGATGCATGCAGGAGCTGAGGGAACAAGCGCACTGCGTGTTCAAGATAAAACTGAGTTTTTCTATGGCGAAAACCGAGGCAATTCTATCCAGTTTGCGCGAAACATGATTGATGCAGGCGCAGATTTAGTCATCGGACATGGTCCTCATGTTCCTAGAGCTCTGGAAATCTATAATGGAAAATTGATTGCTTATTCTTTGGGAAACTTTCTCGGATACCGAACTTTATCGACAGCCGCCCAAACTGGCTACTCAATGATTTTAGAGGCGAAACTAAATTCCAAGGGAGATTTGGTGTCGAGTAAAATTATCCCTGTTCACCTGAATCGTCAGGGAATTCCCCACATTGATCAGCGTTTCCGGACAGTGGGACTTTTGCGTTATTTGATTAGTAAAGATTTTCCCAACGATCAGGTGAAGATTAACAAAAAAGGTGAAATTGTATTGGCGGATGTAGTGGCAGAGAGGGAATAGAAAGGTAACGAATGAGTGACTATCTACCCGTTACAGGCGTTGCTAAATTCAGGGATAATTCTTGTGGGGTAGGCATCCTCGATGCCCAAAAAATTCAAGGGACGGGCAAGATGCCCATCCCACAATAAGGATGTAGGGTGGGCACTGCGCTCCAAGGCTTGAAAACGATGAAAGCCGTTTATGTTCAGTGCCCACCCTTAGTTATTAAGAATGGTACAAGATGTCATCTTATGTACTGGCTCATCGGGATGATGAAGAAGCCTTTGAGGTTCTGATCGCTCGCCGTAGTCCTGATTCCGAAGCAACTTGGTATAACTTTCCCTACACCGAAGAAGGACAGCGACAAATGCAGGAGGTTTTCCGACGCAAGATTAATGGAGAACTTTGAAATCTGGGTTTAGCGCGATCGCCAACCATGTCTACTGTTGTCCACGCAAAAAGTTTCTTAACCACCTAATCGCCTCACTTGTCGTCTGCTCACTTGCAATTTGCAGACATTGCCGCACAATTTGTGAAACATTAGGAAAGTAGCTACTTTCTGCAAGTACGTAGCTCTCGCCCTGCAATCTATAAACTAGTAACTGGTTATTCTTTAGCAGCCAAACCTCTGGCACTCGATAGGGTAAATAATCATTAATATCTGTATAACTAGTAACATCTATTTCAATTACCAAATCAGGTGGAGGATCGTTCTGCCAGTCGATGCGATCCTTGCCTTGAACTTTTTGCCAATTCTCAATGTAAAAGCAATAGTCAGGTTCAATGCCGCTGACTTCCGGCAAGCTCATAGTGATGGGTGTAAATGAGTCGTATACTCGGTTTAAGTGGTCAAGCAGAGTTATCACTACCGATGCAAGTAAACTTGCCTTTTTCCCATGCTCAGGTAAAGGAGCCATCAAGAAAATCTCATTATGTCGGTATTTGATGCGAGGAATAGCGCGATCGCCCAACTGTAACACCAGCCTTTGGTAGTCTTGCCAGTTTCCCAAGAGTTTCAAGACAGCGCCGGGAGGTAACTCGATTCTTTCTGGTGTAATTACAGTATTCATCTAGACCTGATCGCCTCTAGTATTTTATGCTTTAACAGCCAAAGTTTCTCGACTCAACACTTGATTTAACTTACCGCTGCGATAACCTTCTAAATCTAATGTGACGTAGAGAAAACCAAATTCTTGAAAAGCGGAAACGACTGATGGCAAATCAATCTTCAGCACAAACTCTTTGATTTGTTCTGGTGGTAATTCAATTCGCGCTGTCTCTCCTTCGGAACGCACCCGCAAATTCTGATAACCCAACTTGCGCAAGTAAATTTCTGCCCTACCGACTCGTTGCAGCTTGGCTACGGTAATCTCTTCACCGTAAGGAAAGCGTGAACTCAGACAAGGTTGCGCGGGTTTATCCCACCAAGGTAAACCGAGTTCTTTGGAAATTTGCCGGACTTCTGCTTTGGTGATTCCAACTTCTGCTAAGGGCGATCGCGCACCTCTTTCTTTTGCCGCCTGAATTCCTGGGCGATAATCATGTAAGTCATCAGCGTTGACTCCATCCACTACGTATGGATAACCCAATTTGATAGCTAAGGGTTTGAGAGTGTCGTGCAGTTCACTTTTACAAAAATAACAGCGGTTCACAGGGTTGGAGGTGTAATTGGGGTTTTCCATCTCGTGGGTTTGAATGATTTGATGAGGAATCCCAATCGTTGCTGCTTGAATGGAGGCGTCTTCCAACTCTTCTGGTAACAGTGAGGGAGAAACAGCCGTGACAGCTAAAGCGCGATCGCCCAAAATATCATAAGCAATTTTGGCTACCAATGTGCTATCCACACCACCAGAGTAGGCGATCATTGCCTGCTCCATTTCTACAAATAATGCTTTTAGTTGCTCAAGTTTTTCTGTTAGCATCATTTCCAATCTTGCCGAAACGGCATAGCACCCCATGAATTCCATTTTAGGGGGGCAATCAAGGAATTAGGGAATTTCTATGCTGTAATGACTGAAAACCAACTAAAGATTATGAATGCACAATTTGCTCAATTAATAGTTAACGGTATTGCTGTGGGGAGCATTATTGCTTTAGCAGCAGTTGGACTCACGCTTATCAATGGAATTTTACGGTTATCTAACTTTGCTCACGGTGACTTTGTGACATTGGGGGCTTATCTGACGCTGCTGGTTAATACCTTAGGTGTCAATATTTGGTTGTCTATGGTAGTGGCTGCGATTGGCACAGTAGCAGCAATGCTGTTGTCAGAAAAGTTACTGTGGTCGCGAATGCGCTCTATCCGTGCGACTTCCACCACTTTCATTATTATCTCTATCGGGCTTGCCTTATTCCTTCGCAATGGCATTATCCTGATCTGGGGCGGTAGTAACAAAACTTACAATTTACCTGTCACCCCTGCTATGGATATTTTGGGCGTGAAAGTCCCACAAAATCAATTGTTGGTTCTGTTTTTAGCAGTGTTAGCTATTGTGATATTGCACTACCTTTTGCAAAACACGAAAATTGGCAAGGCAATGCGAGCAGTTGCTGACGATTTGGATTTAGCTCGGGTTTCTGGTATCAATGTAGACAGAGTCGTCCTTTGGACTTGGGTGATTGCCGGTACTTTGACATCTTTAGGCGGCAGTATGTACGGCTTGCTGACAGCGGTTCGACCAAATATGGGCTGGTTCTTAATTTTACCTTTATTTGCCTCAGTTATTTTGGGAGGAATTGGCAACCCCTACGGTGCGATCGCAGCGGCTTTTATCATCGGTATTGCCCAGGAAGCCAGCACTCTTTTCCTGGGTTCTCAGTACAAACAAGGAGTGGCGCTGTTACTTATGATTTTGGTGCTGCTTGTTCGTCCCAAAGGTTTGTTCAGAAGCACAATTTGAGCAAAATCAGAACACAGGGATTAGGGATTAGGGATTAGAGATTAGGGAGTGGGAATTGTTAGTTGTTAAAAAGTACCACTAACCAGTCCCCAGTCCGCAATCGCCAGTCCCCAGTCCCGGATTATCCCATCAAAATGGCAATTATGGATTAATCAAATGAAAGTAAATCGCTGCCACCAGGATGTTGCCTGCTAGTAGAAGAAGGCTAATTGCGGTGCGAAAGGTATAAGGAGGCTTAGCCCCGGTTTTGGCAACATCTGTGCCAATTTTTTTGTCAGCAGGTGCGAACTTGGCTTCAGTAGTCATTGTTTTCTCTCCTATTTTAAAGACTTATTAACAAATACCAAAGAGCCGTCATATATAGCCAGATTCTTTAAGAATATTTTTGTGGATTTTGCACCACCAATCCGCAAAAATAAACAAAATGTAGTACCAAGCCGCTTTTGGGCGGGTGTAGGGTCTGATTATTTCCTACCCCTGCACCCTAAGGCATACACCCCCTTATTCCTCAACTCCTGCGTGATAGGAACTGCGAACGAGAGGACCAGAACGGACATGGCTAAATCCCATTTCCCGTGCTATACTGCCTAACTCATCGAATTCTTCTGGTGTCCAGTATTTTTGGACGGGCAAATGTTCCAAGGAAGGGCGCATATACTGACCAATTGTGATGCGATCGCACTCCACCTTGCGCAGATCCGCCATTGTCTCAATGACTTCCTCGACAGTTTCCCCATGTCCCAGCATCAAACCTGACTTGGTGGGAATGGAAGAATCGATTTCTTTGACAACTTGTAGGACAAAGAGCGAGCGATCGTACTTCGCTCCCCGGCGCACTGGTCCTTGTAAGCGCCGCACTGTCTCAATATTATGATTGTAACAAGCTGGTTTCGCCTGCACAACTTCATATATACGCTCGCGTTGACCTTGCTCTCCTGCACCCGCACCACCCCAAAAATCTGGTGTCAACACCTCAATTTGAGTTTCTGGGCTAAACTTGCGGATCGTTTCCATTGTCTTAACAAAATGACCTGCACCTTTATCTGGCAAGTCATCTCGTGCCACAGAAGTCAGAACAACATAACGCAATCCTAAAAGCTGCACGGCTTGTGCCACCTTTTGCGGTTCTTCAAGGTCAAGAGGCATAGGCGCATGACCTTTATCTACTTGACAAAAAGCGCAAGACCTAGTGCAAGTAGCGCCCATCAGTAAAAAAGTTGCTGTTTTTTGGGAGTAGCACTCCCCCCGGTTGGGACAGCGTCCTTCTTCGCAAATTGTATGAATTTGGCGCTGCTTGATAATACGTTGTACTGTAGAAAGTTCGCTCGCTTTGCCAATTGGGCGACGCAACCACCTTGGCATTGCCGTAATTTCAGACTTAAGTTGTTCCTGTTGTGAAGAAGTCATTTATCTTTCAAATCTTGCCTTAAATATCACCATGACACAAATTCAGCAGCTGAAGTTCGACACAACACATCAAATACTGTCATTTCTCCTAGAAATTACTCTCCCCCAATTAAAAGAAACATTGAGTATAGTGGGAGAATTCTTGACATTACATGGCGAAACTACCAAGTCAACCTAAAGTTTTTATTAGAGCAAACAGTCGTGGCAAGTCACAAAATTTTAGTTATCGATGACACTACAGTTGTCAGGGTAAAAGTACGAGAAATGTTGCCACCGGGCAATTTCGAGGTATTGGAAGCAAAAGATGGTCTAGAAGGATTGAATTTAATCCGTCAGGAAAAACTTAGCCTGATCATGCTGGATTTCCTACTACCTAAAATGAGTGGTTGGGAAGTTTTTCAGCAAATTCAATCCCAACCGACCCTCAGGAAAATCCCCCTGGTCATTATTTCTGGTCGTAAAGAAGAGGTGACGGAGAAAATACCAGAACCCTTTGAATATTTTGAATTTCTCGCAAAGCCTTTTGACCAAAAGCAACTTATTGACGCAATTAAGTCAGCAATGATAAAGGCTAAACAGCCGCGCCAAGAACCTACTCAACTCTTAGCAGCAGCTGCAAATACTGCAATAGTAGCTACCTCTAATGCTGGAGGAGCATCAGCTGCTGAGATTCAGGTTTTAAATGAGAAAATTGCCAAAATGCAGGCAGAAATAGATAGTTTGAAGAAACAGTTAGCTCAGGTCATCACCTTTATTAAACAGAAAATCACATAAATAGATAAGTAGAAACAAACAGAACTACCTTAACAAATCTAAAAACGCCGGAAACTCTTGCCAATAACTAATGACAATTTGAACGAGTTAACTTTATTTATCAGACCTGCTTAGTAGAAGCTGAGCGATATATACAGCAGCAATACCTGAGTTCTGAGTTCTAACTCACGAATTGCTGCTGTATTATATTTTTAGTATATCTTCATAGCTATATCTAATAAATCTAAGCCATAAAACTCTCTGTAATTTTAAATATCTTAGTTCAGATATCAGAAATTCTTTAATTTAGTAAAAGCTTACAATATACTGACTAGCCTGTATAAACAAAATACTACTTGGGACAGATGCCAATTTAGGTATCACTATCAACATAATTTTAAAGTATGGAAAAATAATACTCATAAAATATAGCAATTGAAGAAAATTTATGAAATGAATCTCCAATATTAATCTCAGCTTACTGAAGCTTTGCCCGAAAGAGCCGTCAACTATGTTATCACTTGAAAACGACCATTAACCTAGCAAAACCGAACTGTTTTGCCCTTTTTTGTTCCTCAATCGATTATAGGAAATTTTCTGGTTTGTGTAGCGAGTTATTATGCAAATAAAGATTGATAATTGAATCAGCAAAAATATAAAATCATAAATGAAAAACAATGATTTTCATAGAAAAATATAATTTTAGTAGGGAACGATACTCCTGCTAATCTAGAAATAATCTTAAAGTCATTGACCGAGACAGACTTTGAAGTTGCTACTGCTATAAATCGTGAAGCAGCTAGTTCTGACAAATACTATTGATGCTTTAAGAACAACTCAGTTATCAGAACACAGAACCGGGCATCCTTATAAATAAATGCACGGGGATTTAATTGGACGCTCTGAAGTTTGCAAAGGAGGAAAGCCTCCAAAGGGCGCTGGCTCGTCCTTGCAACTTCTCTCTTTTTCAAACCGCCTACTTGATGGAAAAAAACTTTTTCATATGTCATAAATAAATAATGGTGCAAGTTGCCTGCTATTGAATTCTGAGTTCCTAGCGGAGGAGTTGTGAGTGCTTTGTTCGGTCAAGAAAGCAAATTATTAGCTGTTCTGATGCATTTCAATAAAAAAACTAAAATTATCTGGCTTAATCACAAATTATTTCTAGATAAAAAATTGGATTGCAATAATGTTTGACTTACAGAAAATGACTTTGAGAGATATGTCAGAATGCGGTTTAGCTATTCGCTCCCTAAGCGATAAAGCTAACAGTATGGAAGATGTAGGTCGGAGAATTATTGAATATTTATATAATCATATAATTGATACAAAAAACGGTGAAAAAACCTGTGTGCTTGTCCGTTTTTTTAAAACTCATTCTTATGGGGAACTACCACTTGATTTACAAGAAAATGCTCGTTTAATATTAGGTAATATTACAGTTACTGATGATCTGAAATGCTTAACTTTATTGGCAACTGCTGGGGAAGTAGCAGAATGGAACTCGCGGCACAAATCTGTAGAACATAAGGCAATTCCCTTAAAGAGCGAAGAGGCGATCGCTCGCATTCCAATGATTTCCCAACTCATCCAGCAACTCGGGTTAAATCCTGGTACTGTCGTGCAACCAGATCCTAATTTAATCACTGATTTAGAACAGCGGATGTATAACGTTTTTTACGTCCCTGATGCTTTGGGTAGTCCTTACATTCCCTCACAAAGCTCGTTTGTGATTCCGTTTAAGGTCAAGTCTGTGGTAGGGTTTGGGGGATTATTGCCTTCAGGGAATATATTTGCCGTTCTGATGTTTTTGAAGGTTGGAATTCCTCGGGCAACTGTTGATTTATTGCGTCCACTTGCATTAAACGTTAAAATGGCAATCCTCCCCTTTGATAGTGGTAGGATTTTCAGCACTTATAGCCAATACGTTGCGACTGAGAACACAAAGACAACTCCTCAAGATCAAACCATTGGGCGTCTCAACTCGCAAATTGCCACATTAACTCAATTGTTGGATGTTTCCGAGCAATCTACAAAAACTCAATCTGACCGCCTTGAAAAAGCTATTACCCATCTTCAGAAAACTTTAGATAAGCTGCAAAAAACTCAAATTCAACTCATTCATACTGAAAAAATGTCCAGTTTGGGACAGTTAGTTGCTGGTATTGCTCATGAAATTAACAACCCGATCAACTTTATTCATGGCAATGTTTACCATGCGTTAGGCTATACGCAAGATTTGCTGAAATTAGTGCGACTCTATCAAGAATATTATCCAAATCCTCCACAAGAAATTCAAGAAGTCATTGATTCAATTGAACTCGACTTTTTGAGCCAGGACTTGAATAAAATCTTTAATTCTATGACAACAGGAACGGAGCGAATTAAGGAAATTGTTCAGTCACTGCGAACCTTCTCTCATGTTGAGCATGTAGTACAAAAAAAGGTTGATATTCACACAGCTATAGATAGTACCTTAATGATTTTGGAACATCGGTTGCAAGCAACGGACAAGTATCCAGAAATCAAAGTTATTAAAGAATATGGTCAACTTCCTTTACTTGATTGCTATTTTGGTCAACTTAACCAAGTGTTTATGAATATCATTGCCAATGCCATTGATGCGCTGCAAGAAGGAATAGCGAATAACAATAACCGATTTCCAATCCCTACGATTCACATTCGCACTCAGGTACTCAATGACAAATGGGTAATTATTAGTATTGCTGATAATGGTCCTGGAATAAATGGGGAAGTCTGCTCAAAATTATTTGACCCCTTTTTTACCACCAAACCTGTGGGTAAAGGCATTGGAATAGGGCTATCAATAAGTCATCAAATTATAGTTGAAAAACATGGGGGAGAGCTTAGCTGTCACTCCATTGCAGGACAAGGCGCAGAATTTATCATTAAAATTCCTTTAAGAAGAACGCAGAACGCAGAACACAGTTGGGTATCCCCATAAGGGAGTAGCAAAAAATAAATTATCCATTCTGTAGGGGGGCTGACGGCGCATGACAGTTGAGGTTTTACATAGAGGACTAAAGTATTAATCCCTAATCCCCAATCCCTTTTATTATTCTGACTACTGAGTCCCTAGTCTATGGTCTTTTTTCGGTCAATCCTAATACTGAATAATTGGGCTGGTAGTTGCGCTTGTGCGCAGCTACCAACACATAACTAACTTACTCGTTGTTCATTGCACTCACTTGAGTGGTCACAACCGTTGTTGGTTGCAAAATTGAGGTATGAGCGATGGAATTGTTAGCCAGTGTAAATAACGGATTTGACAAAATCCCAGCGATGGAAGTGGCGATTAATGTCGCTACTAACCCCACCTGCAAAGGTCTATACCCAGGCAAATTCCAACGCACTTCTGGATAATTCTTCACCACGTCGGACATTTCATGAGGTTCTTTAACCACCATCATCCTAACCACACGGATGTAGTAGTAGATCGAGACGACCGTGGTTACTAACCCCAGCAAAACTAACCCGTATTCTCCAGCCTGCCAACCAGCCCAGAACAAGTAAATTTTACCGAAGAATCCAGCAAGTGGCGGAATACCGCCTAAGGACAGCAGGGAAATGCTTAAACCCAGTGTCAGAAGCGGGTCTTTCTGGTACAAACCAGAGTATTCCACAATCTGGTCAGTTCCTGTGCGCAGGGAGAACAGAATCACGCAGGTAAAGCCGCACAGGTTCATGAACAGGTAGACCAGCAGGTAGAAGACCATGCTGGCATATCCTGCTTGTGTCCCAGCAACTAAGCCAATCATCACGAACCCGGCTTGACCGATGGAAGAATAAGCCAGCATCCGTTTCATGCTGGTTTGAGCAAGGGCGACTACGTTACCCAGCACCATACTCAGGACAGCGAGGGCGGTGAAGACAAACTTCCATTCGTCAGCAACCAAGGGGAAGGCTGTTGTCAGCAAGCGAATGGCTAAGGCAAATCCAGCTGCTTTGGAACCGACTGATAAAAAGGCAATCACGGGAGTGGGTGCGCCTTCATAAACGTCTGGTGTCCACTGGTGGAATGGTGCAGCGGAGATTTTGAAGCCAATACCTGCAACCACAAAAACGAGAGCAATGACCAAACCTAGAGATTGACCAAAACCAGATATGGCAATTCCATTGGCGATCGCACTCAGTTCAGTCTCTCCACCCGATAAACCGTACAGCAGCGAAGCTCCATACAAAAACACTGCTGTACTCGAAGCGCCAATCAACAGGTATTTCAGCGCCGCTTCGTTAGAGCGGGGGTCACGCTTGGTGTAACCTGTGAGCAAATAAGAGGAAATACTCAGGGTTTCTAGAGAGATGAAAATCATCACCAACTCACCAGCCCCTGATAGAAACATTCCTCCCAGGGTCGCACTTAGCAAAATCGCTATGAATTCCGCTAAAGCGGTACCACTTTGTTCGACGTAGCGAATCGACATCAAAATGGTGACAATGGCAGATAAGGCAACAATACCGCGAAAGACGATACTCAGGTCATCACCATTAAAGGCACCACCAAAGGAGATGGGGTTTGTATTATCCCATTCAAAGTACAGGGCGACGATAGAAGCGAATAAACCTGCAATTGCTAGATATCCAATCCAGCGCGAGGATGTCCGCCCTAAAATCAAATCAACAATTAAAACCCCCAAGAGGGTGACAATCACAATCCCCTCAGGCACAATCGTTCCAGCATTCAACTGGGATGCAAGATTAGCAAAATCCATGAGCTGTATAGGTTCTGGCTATCACACATTCAGGTCTAACTGTGTTCATTCTATTGTCTTTTACCCGCTGCGATTTAAAAGCCAAAATAAAACTCGCTAAAAGTTGTTCTCATACAATTAAGCAGATCGGTTACTACCGATCTGCTTGCATACAATACTCCAGAAACAGTTCTTTGATGAACTGCTATTTCTGTAGCATATTAAGTTTCGTGCCTGCAAATGCTTCTTGTGCCTTTTGGCAATAGCTCTGAAGCTTGATGGATCAATAACTTCAAGCCTTAATAGCGTCTACTAGAATATCCACCTGCGTTGCTTCTGCCGCCCCAGTTACCGCTGCCAGAGCGACTACTTTTTTCCTCCCGTGGTCTTGCCTTATTGACTTTCATAACACGACCCATCCACTCAGCACCGTCTAGAGCATTAATGGCAGCATTTTCTGCGGCTTCTGATTCCATTTCTACGAAACCAAAACCACGCGCACGTCCTGTTTCCCGGTCTGTGGGTAGTTGAACTCGCGTTACAGTACCATACTCAGAAAATACTTTGGTGAGGTCGTCCTGTGTGACGCTGTAGGACAGGTTACCTACGTAAATTGACATGAAACTCTCCAGAATCCTATATACAAGAGACATCTATCCGGAGAGCCGCTTGCAGTTATTGATAATAACAAGGTCAGAATCGCCGAATTTTCTTCTCCAGATTTATCCTAACACAACTTTTCTTAAAGAAAGGTTAAATCTGTCCTTAGGACTTGATTTTTCTAAAATGTATCACTAATTACTATATTTTCTCACCCATCTGTGCTCTTATTAAATATTTCTTAGGGTAGATGACTTTTCTAAATTATTGTAATAAAAACTATCAAGTTGAGCTTACTCCGATATAGCAAGGATAGGGAAACCAGTATTAACTTATTTTAAATTTGAAAATAAAATAAAGAAAATAAGGTTGGTACATACAATTTTCAAAGAGCAATTCCCCAATTCAGCCAAGCAATTACCTTCAGCGGGTGATTTCATATTAGGTGGAATACACAAGACGTAAATATATGCCGCGCCCTTACAAGTCATTTTTAATCAGGAAATAGGCTCAACACCGACATTAGACTCTATTTTTTATAGAGTGCATGACTGTCGGAAATCTAAAATGAAGTGTAAGCCTTTTGCAGATAGCAGTGCATAGCGGTGAAGATAGTTAGCTGATTTCTACTGTTAACAAATAAAATGCGCGTAACGCAGCCGAGAAACAGCCTCTTATTTTTGAAAACTATTTGTGTTTTGTATTTTTCTCTCTCTTGGCGTATTTTTTGAACAACTTAACAAAAGAAACGGCTTTCCTCCCTACCCTAGGAGGGATGAGGAGGGAAGCCGCCAGCCATTTCTTGAGGGATGGGGCATCGAGCATGGGTATTGCTCGCGTTTGAGTCTGCAACATAGCGTCAACCTTGCGGCTCGTATTCGCGCTCTCATTCGTACTATCCACCTAGCCTAAAAACTAGAAATGCAGTTATGCTCTTGGTGAGCAAGCTTTGTTTATGGTCAACAACCCAGGTCTAAAGACACGCTTGCTTAAGCGCCTAAAGTCTAAAGACGATAGTTGACCCGACTAAGTACCGAAGTGTACTACGTTATCAGCAAGTGTTAAAGTTCCTACCTACGGATGCGCAGCCAGTCTGTAGCTCTAGAAATCAGAGATTAAACAAGTTTATTGGGTTAAGCTAGTGTCTTTGATAAGTGCCGACTGATAACTTTGTCCAGGCTAACTAAACCCCTATTGGGAGGCTCTACCGAGCAAAACATTACGCGTACAGGTGAGTCCAGTCAGTCATCGGCGGGTTTCCCACGCCCAGGGAACTGGCTCTCCCGTTGGGGTGAACAAGTTGAGATGGTAATTGTCCCATCGAAAGTACATTACAAAAGTACACCGATTCAAGTAACCCCAAGGCGGTAATGGAATAAAGCGAAGGTGCATGAGTCGTGTTTCCTAGGAAGGTCTGTTCGCGCAGCGTGCCGCAGGCATAGACGCGCTCGTTTCCACACATCCCATGAATTTTTATGAAACTGTGTAACGATGCAAGCAGGTGGGAACCCAGGGAAGACAAGGGAACTTCCTCGTGTCCTGTTGCTCCCAAGAACACAAACCGTAACAATCAGCGAGACTGAAATCACACAAAAAATTTCTGTATTCACCTTGAGGGGGATGAGTGAAAACTGTAGTCGTCAATTATGCCCTAGATAAGTTAAAGATTGAAATAACTAGAAATTCACAACAAGCTGCTGCTACCTTTCCCTCTGGGAGGGACTTGCGCCATTGTGGGCGGTTTGTGTCAGGATGAAATCACATGTTCCCTAGCGTGGAGGTTTTAGCTTGACCGATGCGCTTTTAATGATTTCAATTGAGTGTTTAGCTTAGCAGCTATTCTTTTTTTTTGAAATTTCCATGTCAACTCTCGTCATCGTCGAATCTCCGACCAAAGCTCGTACCATTCGCAACTACCTGCCACAAGGCTTTCGGGTGGAAGCGTCAATGGGTCATGTGCGTGACCTTCCCCAGTCTGCTAGTGAAATTCCCGCGACTGTCAAGGGAGAGAAATGGGCGCAGCTGGGGGTAAATGTAGAGGCCGACTTTGAACCGCTATATGTCGTCCCTAAAGATAAAAAGAAAATTGTCACTCAGCTTAAAGACGCCCTTAAAGAAGCAGATGAACTGATCCTGGCAACGGACGAAGACCGGGAAGGTGAAAGCATCAGTTGGCATTTATACCAGTTGCTCAAGCCAAAAGTTCCGACAAAGCGGATGGTGTTTCATGAAATTACCTCTGACGCCATCAAAAAAGCTTTGAATAACTGCCGCAACATCGATGAACAGTTAGTTCGTGCCCAAGAAACGCGGCGGATTTTGGATAGACTTGTGGGCTACACCCTGTCTCCTTTGCTGTGGAAAAAAATCGCCTGGGGATTATCTGCTGGGCGCGTGCAGTCGGTTGCTGTGCGGGTCTTAGTCATCCGGGAACGTCAACGTCGTGCTTTCCGCCAAGGTTCATACTGGGATTTGAAAGCAACGTTGACCCCCCTGATTCTCCTAAGCAGTCATTTGCTTCTCAACTGGTCACACTGGGAGGCACAAGGATAGCAAATGGTGGTGATTTTGACGCCGCTACAGGGCAAATTGCCAGCGATCGCAATGTCGTCCTGCTCAATCAGGAGCAAGCAGAAGCGCTTAAGGAACGCCTAACCGGGAAAACCTGGAAAGTCAGCGACCTAGAAGAACGCCCTGTCACACGCAAACCCGCACCACCTTTTACCACCTCAACCCTGCAACAGGAATCTAACCGTAAATTGCGCCTTTCGGCACGGGACACGATGCGAATTGCCCAGAATTTGTATGAACAAGGGTACATTACCTATATGCGTACAGATTCGGTGCATTTGTCTGATCAGGCGATCACTGCCGCCCGTGACTGTGTAGAAAAACTTTACGGCAAAAATTACCTTAGCCCCCAACCAAGGCAATACACCACCAAATCCAAAGGCGCACAAGAAGCACACGAGGCAATTCGCCCAGCAGGTAGCACCTTCCGCACTCCCCAAGAAACTGGTTTAGGCGGTCGGGAACTACAACTGTACGACCTGATTTGGAAGCGTACCGTCGCCAGCCAAATGGCAGACTCTCGCCAAACTCAAATCACCATGCAGTTGCAAGTGGAAGATGCTGGTTTTCGCTCTTCTGGCAAACGAATTGACTTTCCAGGGTACTTACGCGCCTATGTGGAAGGTTCCGACGACCCAGAGGCGGCGCTGGAAGACCAGGAAGTCATCTTGCCTAACTTAAAAGTGGGCGATAGTCCCAACTGTTCCAACCTAGAAGCAGTAGGACACGAAACCCAACCCCCGGCAAGATACACCGAAGCAACTTTGGTGAAAACCTTAGAAAGCGAAGGCATTGGACGTCCCAGCACCTACGCCAGCATCATTGGCACGATTATTGACAAGGGTTACGCCCAATTGACGAATAACGCCCTTGTGCCCACCTTCACTGCCTTTGCCGTCACGGAACTCTTGGAAAAACACTTCCCCGACGTGGTTGATCCCAGTTTTACCTCCAAAATGGAGCAAACGCTGGATGACATTTCCACAGGTGAAGCTAAGTGGCTACCCTACCTGAAGGAATTCTATCTGGGAGACAAAGGTCTAGAAACCCTAGTCAAGGAACAGGAAAACCAAATTGATGCCAATGTTGCCCGGACAGTGGAACTGGAAAACCTAGATGCCAAAGTCCGTATTGGTAAATATGGTGCTTATTTGGAAAAAGAGAATGGTGACGGTGTTGTCACCGCCTCGATTCCCAAAGACCTGACTCCTGCTGACCTTGATCCCCAAAAGGTAGAAACGCTGCTGCGGCAAAAAACCGAAGGTCCGGAACAGGTCGGTCGTCATCCTGAAACTGGCGAACCGATTTATGTGCTTATTGGTCCTTACGGTCCTTATGTCCAGTTGGGTGACAAAACCGAGGAAAACCCTAAACCCAAACAAGCTTCCTTACCTAAAGGTGTAACGCCAGAAAACGTCACCCTTGAGCAAGCTGTTGGTCTTTTGTCACTACCCCGAAAACTAGGGGTTCATCCAACCACAGGTGCTGAAATCCAAGCGAATTTGGGACGCTTTGGACCTTACGTTGTTCATAACCTAAGTGGTGAAAAAGACTACCGTTCTCTGAAAGCCACTGATAATGTATTGACAATTTCTTTAGAACGTGCATTGGAATTGTTGTCTGAACCGAAAAAGGGACGCAGTACCAGCAGCAAGTCTAAGGCGGCTGTACGAGAATTAGGTCCTCACCCCGAAGACGGCGAACCAGTCAATATTTACAATGGTCCCTACGGACCTTACATTAAGCACGGCAAAACGAATGCCAGAATGCCAGAAGGAGTATCTGTGGAAGATATGACCCTTGCTTCAGCGCTAGAGTCGCTGGCATCCAAAGCATCAACAGCAAAATCTACTCGCAAAACAACGAGTAAATCAACGAGTAAATCAACGAGTTCTAACTCTAAATCAACGACCAAGTCGTCAAGCACCACTGGCAAAAAAAAAATGACAAAAAAGGCTAGTTAAGCCGAAAAGTCCACAGTCAATAGTCTATGACCATCTAATCTTGACTATTAACTTTGGGCTTTTGATGCAAAAACGCTTCCAGCAATTGAAGCAGAAAGCCCAAGCCTGATATACCAGGCTTTGGATAAGATGATGAGTCACTGCACGCTCAAAGTGCCGTGGCTCTTTGCTAAAATCAGATAAGCTCTAAAGCGGATATGTAAAAAGCCAAAAGGTATAGTCGCCAGTTGAGAGCGAGAACGTAGGGGCATTTCTCAGCCCAAGAATGCCAGCGCCTAAAAGACAGTGCGAGTGTCAAACCCATCAAAAACCCTCATTGGTAAGATGCAGTCTCATAGGTGGTGATGTGATACTTAAAATGTAGGAGAGATAACACCGAATTTTTAAAATTCAAGAAGTGTAAACCATCCTATTTTTAAACCAAAGGTGCAAAAATACTTTGGTTTGTCCGTAAATGATAATAAACATCTTTGGAACTATTTCAGGAGCGGTCAGTTCAATGGACTATATAGAAAAGGTGCTAGAAAAGCTTAAGGACTTGGCACGCAAGCTAATAGAAGCCCTTTTGGGACCAGACGCTGAACAGGAGCCGGAACTTATTCCGATTCCTGTAGATGATCGTTCACGCCGTCGTTAAGAAGCATTGATTGTGCTGGAGTTGACGTTGCAACCCAACCGCGTTCTGGTGCTGCATGGACCAAACCTGAATTTGCTAGGACTGCGAGAACCAGGAATATATGGATCGCTGACATTGGCTGAAATTAATCGCGCCTTAGAGGAAGAAGCAAAAAAACTACAGGCGAAGGTGTTCCCATTTCAGTCAAATCATGAAGGGGTTCTGGTAGATGCTATTCATGAAGCAGTAGGGCAACATGAAGGAATTTTAATCAATCCAGGGGCATACACTCACACGAGTGTAGCGTTACGAGATGCGATCGCTGCTGTTAACTTGCCTACAGTAGAAGTGCATTTGAGTAACATTCACAAACGGGAAGAGTTCCGCCATCATTCGTATATAGCCCCAGTCGCAATTGGGCAGATCAGTGGTTTTGGGGCACAAAGTTATTTACTAGGCTTGCAGGCGTTGGTGCATCATTTACGGAAGTAATGAGTGATGAATGATGAATTATGAATGCAAATAAGGTGAGTCCAATGGTGTTGGCGGGAGCCTATCCGAAGGAGATACCCGAAGGGTCATAATTGATCATTCACAATTCATTATTATGCAATATGCGCTACTCTCTTGGAAGTCGGTTTAAAGGCACAATACTCGGGGCAGTTCTTGGAGAAAACACAGCTTCTAGTCGTAGAAATCAGTTACAGGGTGCAGGGACGTTGAAAATCACATCTTTGCACTGGAGTGATATGGCGATTGAGTGTGCTTCAAGTTTGATTTCTTTGGGTAGATTTGACCAACAAGATTGGCAAAAAGCAAAGCAACAAGAATTGACGAACTTAGAAGATAGCTATGGGGCTATTCTTGCCACATTGCCTGTGGCGCTATTTTTTCACGAAAATCCGATTAAACTACGACACAACTTACTGCTGGCGGCTGAAATTTGGCAGAACCAGCCGATTGTGCGGGATGGAATACTCGCAGTAGGCTATGCGATCGCTCAATCGCTGACGGAAAAGGTCACGTCCATTAGCCTCATTTCTCAGACTATCTCCTTTGTTGGAGAAACATCGACAGACTTGCCACAACAATTATTAAAAGTTAATAATTTGTTAGAAGATGGTGCAGGGTTAGAAAGGGTACAAGCCGAATTCAGTAAGGAAGAAAAGTTAAGCCACTCTATTGCTGTGGCTTTTTACTGTTTTCTGAGTACCATAGAAGACTTTCGGCTTTCAGTTTTGCGCTCTCTTCAGAATAGTCATCCTTCACAAGGAATAAGTGCAATTACTGGTGCTTTATCAGGAGCATACAATAGTGTAGTAGGTATTCCCATCACTTGGCAGGTTATGCTTGTACAAGCAAACTCAACAGAAGGTCAAGTAAGCTCATCTCGTCGGATGGTAGAATTAGCTGAAGCACTTGTAGCTGTGTGGTCAGGAGTGTATGACCTGGCTTTGCATCCAGTGATGGTCACTGAAGAAGGAAGTGCGATTGCACCACATCTTGTGTCCTTACAAGCAACAGCAGCTCCTCGCGTCATTAAGTCACGCTAATAGTCTTTAGAGTAAACATTGGCGCTTGTGCAAAACATGACAGACTACAAAACCATTCTGCTCTATTTAAGTAAATTTTAATACTAGTATGCAAAAGGAAACCTGAAATCAAATGTAGGTAGCTATTGTGGCAAATTCGCTTCAAGTATATTCCCGCTTTGGATTGTCTTGTTTTAAGCTATCAGAGTAAACAACTGCGGTCATAGGTGATGAAAACGCAGCAATTTTTTCAGTCCTTGACCCAGAAATTGACTTTCTGGCGGCGAGAGTATAAAATGCTACACCGTCAAATGCATTTATTAAAAACAAGTGGGAAAGACGGATACCCAATAGCAAGAGCGTCAAGCTCAATGACACAATCGGTCAAAGATAAAAAAAATGTTATTTATCCAGTAGGTTCGCGCTGGGTGAAAGCAAAGCGTTACCCTGTTGTTTTCGCGATCGCAGTTGTCTTGTTGACAGGGGTGATGGGGCAAAAGTTATATAACCAACCGCAGTTGCAGGTGGGGACTATCGCGCCACAGACGATCAGAGCACCAGCCACTGCGAGAATCGAGAATAAGAAAAAAACAGAGGAAAAGCGCAAAGCCGCAACTCAAAGCTTCCTACCAGTGCTGATGATAGATGCACAAATCAATGCAGAAATTAAGGAAAATTTACAACAGATGCTGCAAGAAGGTAACGAAATTCGTACCTCTGTAGGGTCTTTTCCTTTTTTTGACACTTTCATTCTCTCCGTCTCTACTCAGCGTTACTTGCGTTCCTGTTCCGATGCGGAATGGCAAGCACTTCTGTTAACTGTAGAAAATCCTGATAAGCACAAATCAGGAGTTTTGGCTCAAAAGCAGACAAGTCAAAGAGGACAGATAAAGCGGATAACTCCCTCATCTCCCCATGTTCCCGTCTCAGTTTCTACGTCTAACCCATTCAACACCTTAGACTCAAAATCAAATGATTTGTTCCAAAACATAGACTTTACACAAGCAGTAGCGGAATTAGAAACTTACTACCTCACAACTTCCAAGCAAAACTTGTCTTCACTGAACGCTCAAATTACAAAAGTACGGCAGGGATACAAAGAAGCCAAGACTAAACTGGCAGATCTGGTGAGTGCCAAACCAGAAACAGTATACGATGAAGCTTCCCTACTTAATTTGTCAGATGAGGAGTGGGCGAAAACACAGATGGGAATTCAGCTTTCTTTAGCGCGGATTCTCACCCAAGGTGTTTCACCAGGACTACCGCAAAGCCTCCTACGAAATGCAGTCAACCTACACGTGCAGACTTTAGTCCCAAAAGACGCCGAACCCTTAGCAACCAAACTTTTGTTAGCCGTACTCAAGCCAAATCTTAAAAAAGATGAATTACGAACGCAACTCATAGCTGCAAAGGCTGCTGCTCAGGTAGAACCCGTAATCATCACTGTACACAAAGGTGAGGTGATTGTCCGCCAGGGACAAAAGATTACTGCATGGAACTTTGATGTACTAGAGCATTACCACCTGATTCAGCGCGAAGTTCATTGGCTGGGATTGATACAGTTAGGAGGTGCTGTTACTGGGTGTGTAATTATTTTTGCGCTAGTAGAACGCCGAACTAAGTGTCGATTGCGGCAAAGCGATCGCCTGCTGGTGTTGCTGCTTTCCCTAAGTGTGCCACTGGTACTCATGATGGGTACACCGTATACGACTTGGAGTGCCGTTGGTTTGTTGTTGGGTAGCTTCTACGGACCAACTCTGGGGATGACTGTGATCGCTTTGCTGTCCCTGCTGCTACCTATAAGTTTAGAAATGAGTAAAATTGCGCTTTTGGCTGGTGCAGCAGGGGGAGTTTTGGGGAGTTACATAGCACAACGCTTGCGATCGCGCGAGGAACTCGCACTTTTGAGTGTTGCCATTGCCTTTACAGAAGGTGGTGTTTACCTGATCATCAAGCTCCTGATCAGTGCAGCATTTGGTCTTCCCATATACTACATCCTACTACAAGAAGCCACATTATTTGCTTTATCCGGTTTAGTGTGGAGTATCGTGGCGATGGGGTTGAGTCCTTACCTGGAAAAACTATTTGATTTAGTCACCCCAATTCGGTTAGCAGAACTGGCAAACCCTAACCGCCCCTTATTGAAAAGACTTGCTACTGAAACACCTGGAACCTTTCAGCATACCCTGCTTGTGGCAACTCTTGCCGAAGCAGCTGCCAAACAACTAGGATGCAACGTCGAACTTGTCAGAGCAGGCGCACTATACCACGATATTGGGAAAATGCACGACCCAATGTCATTTATTGAAAATCAAATGGGGCAACCAAATAAACACGATACAGAAATTAAAGACCCTTGGAAGAGTGCGCAAATCATCAAAAAGCACGTCAGTGAAGGGTTGGTGATGGCACGGAGGCACAGTTTGCCTTCCTCAATTCAAGCTTTCATTCCAGAGCATCAGGGAACAATGCAAATTGCCTATTTCTATCACCAAGCACAGCAAATGGCACAAGCAGATCCAAGTATAAAAGTTATGGAGACAGATTTTAGCTACGATGGTCCAATTCCCCAGTCACGAGAAACCGGAATTGTCATGTTGGCAGATACCTGCGAAGCGGCGCTGCGATCGCTTCGAGATGCCACTCCAGAAAAAGCCTTAGCAATGCTGAACAATATCCTTCGTGCTAGATGGCAAGACAATCAACTGGTAGATTCTGGGTTAAAACGAGAGGAAATGACCCAAATTGCTGAAATTTTTGTGCAAGTTTGGCAGCAATTCCATCACAAGCGTATTGCTTACCCAAAGTCAACAGTAAATAATAAGTAGCTTTTTATAGCTGATGCCAGCTATGTCGAATCACGAACCTCCCCAGCACTTACACTTATTAGAAAGCTTTGAGGCAGGATGGGATGGCTTGCACCTGATTTATGAGCTAGAACCCGCTGACGAAATACCTGAAACTCAGTTTGCTCAGCATCTTATTATCATCGCTCTTGATGATTTTCGTGGCAGCTATACGCTGAACGGACGTTGGCAGCATATAGATTATACCAAGGGTGATATTGGCATTTTCCCAGCTAGCCAACCTTTCCCCAAGGCACAGGTTGATCGCGAAGTCCCAATCATCGATTTGTTTGTTGAAAGGGCAACGCTTACCCGTGCTGCTCACGAATGTGTGAATACAGACCAAATCGAACTTGTGCCGCAGTTGAAGTTACGCGACCCGTTGATTTCGCACATGGGTTTGGCACTCTTGGCTGAGCTAGAAGCAGCAGGCGCAGACAGTCGGCTATACGCAGAGTCAATGGCAACAGCGCTCTGTGTGCATTTACTACGGCGGTACTCGTCACGCCAACAGCAGTTAAAGGACTATACTGGGGGATTACCTAAATATAAGCTCAGGCAAGTGGTCAGCTACATCCATGAAAATTTAGACCAAAACTTGACTTTAGCTGAACTAAGTGCTGTAGTGCAGATGAGTCCACATTATTTTGCAAGTTTATTTAAACAATCCACCGGACTGACTCCTCATCAGTATGTGATCAAAAGCCGAATTGAGAAAGCAAAACAGTTGTTGGTTAGGCGAGATTTGACACTTGTAGAAATCTGTCAGGAAGTTGGCTTTGAAAGTCAGAGCCATTTTACAAGAGTCTTTCGCAAACACACTACAACAACACCAAAGGTCTATAGGGATAGGCTTTGAATCTCTTGGAAGATTAGGACATTTTTCCGAAGAATAGGCAAGACAGCGATAGAGGGCGATCGCTAATTTAGTACCTGTTAGCAATTTTCTCCAAGGAGGAGCAAAGTATGGCAGGTGCTAAATCTTTACAAGGATGGAATATCGTTAGTTTTTCAGCAGTAGTCATTGGTGCGATCGTTGCTGTCATCTGGCTTGTTCATGGAATCGATGAGCAAGGGATGCGGATAGCAATTCGAGCAACTGCTCGTAGCTCATGTGTCCTGTTTGTTTGTGCGTTTGTAGCTTCAGCACTTCACAGAATTTGGTTAACTAGATTTACAGCATGGCTATTAAAAAATCGCCGCTACTTAGGAGTGTCGATGGCAGTATCCCATACTTATCATGCGATCGCGATTCTCGGCTTATGGTTTGTAACCTCTGGATCTGCTCTCAAATTTGACCCTTTGGGAACATTAGGCTATATTTTCCTCATTACTATGACTGTGACCTCGTTTAAGCGCCCAGCCGCTTGGATAGGTCAACGTGGCTGGAAGATTTTGCACACTACCGGAATGCACTATTTCTGGCTGGGTTTTACCCTGGAATTTAGTCTAAGGATTTCCCAGTCAATGTTCATCTATTTGCCGCTTTCAATTTTGCTAGTTGTAGCAATGATGCTTCGCGTAGTTACTCCCAAAATGCAGAGAAAGTTAGCCAGTTAGAAACTTAGTGTGCTAGCTTTTTTTAGAGTATCAAGGAGGCTAGCTGAACAGTGAAGTACGTCTGCGTGTTTTGCGGTTCTAGTATGGGTGTACAACCAGCTTACCAACAAGCGGCTCAAGGAATGGGCGAAGCGCTAGCGCGACGGGAGTTGGGTTTGGTGTATGGGGGTGGCAATGTTGGGCTAATGGGTACAATTGCTGATGCCACCCTAGCAGCTGGTGGTGAGGTCATTGGAGTGATTCCAGATTTTATGGTGGCAAAGGAAATTGCTCACACTGGACTGACACAACTTCATATTGTCAACTCGATGCACGAACGTAAAACTATGATGGCGCAACTGTCCGATGCTTTTGTGGCACTTCCTGGAGGCTACGGAACGCTGGAGGAGTTTTGCGAAGTCCTGACTTGGGCACAATTGGGGTTACATCAAAAGCCTTTTGGTCTGCTTAATATCAATGGCTACTATAGCCCACTACTGAAATTTTTTGACCAGGCTGTCACTGAAGAATTTTTACGTCCTATGAATCGCTCTCTGGTATTGGAAGCATCCGAACCAGAAAATTTACTTGATTTATTAGCGAATTATCAACCTCAATACGTTGATAAGTGGATAAGGAAAGAGGTTACGCCCTGATAGATAAACCAACATTGAAAGAATAATTTCATTGTAGGCAAGGATTACATTGTCATTTTGGAACAGTACCAAATATTGCTTTTGAAACGGTTGCAACAACCAGAAGCCGGATATTAAAGCATTCAAGGTGGAGCAAACTTATCAAATGGTAGGATTTTGGAATGTTTGATAACGTCTGTAAATTCCTTGCCGAAACTTTCTCCACCGACTTTGCCACTTGGCTATTAGATCAAGGGTTGATTCAAAGAATATTGCGGCAGGACATTATGAAGGAATCCGTCAGAAACCCCATGCCTAAAGGCAGGGGCTTGAAAAAGCCCTAATCTGACCAGATTAAGTACTTCGCGTACTACGTGATTTATCAAGAAATTAAGGCTGAAGGTCGCGCTGAAGGTCTTCAACAGGGCATTGAAGAGGGTATTAGACGAGTTGCCATGAATTTGCTAAAAAGCGGAATGCCTGTGGAAGAGGTAGTAAAAATGACTGGGTTATCTCTTGAACAGGTACATTCGTTGCAACAACAGACAGAGTGAGCCAGTAAGAAGGCGTATTTGAATTGAATTGCGTACCCTGGAAAAGCTAAGGTACGAGTTTATAAGGATTGACTAAACAACAAAAACGTTACTTGCACCAATCCCACAATAAAGCCTAAAACACCACCTAAATTCACAATTGCCTGCAATTCATTTTTGACAATTCCCTCAATAGCTGCTTCTAAATCAGCAGGTGAAGTTGATTTGACGCGGTCAACAATCACTTGATCAATTGCCAAAATTGGAATTACCTGAGTCACAATTGCTTCTAAGTCTCTTTCCAAATAACGCTCTAAAACAAGAGCCAATTCTTTGCTGACGACTTCCAGCGAACTAGTTACAACGGGTGACGTGCTGAGGCGATTCACCAGCAACATAGCAGTATTCTCCCAGTTAACGGAGCCACTTAATCCTTGGAGTAAATCGCTACCGCGTGTTTGCAGGTAATGACGGACGCTTTCGCGTGTCGTCTTTCGCAATTGCCGTACTGTGCCTATTGGTAAATTTTGTAAAGATAAACTTAGCAGAAATCGCTTGATGCGATCGCGCACCTGCAATTCTTGTATCAATTCCTGCAGGCGTGTATTGGTAGCGTCTTTTTCATCCAAACAATAAGTCCGCAGCCGACTCAAAGTATTGCGTAAGCCTAAGAGATTAGCCACAACCCAATAGGTACCGCTGGTTTTTTCCCGAAAACTTTCGTCAATAGTTTGAATCGTGCGATCCGTCAAAAAGTCAATGGCTGCTTGTCGCAACACATCCGGCGGTATAACGACTTGTAGCAGCCACTCAGCAAGACGACCAGCTTGTTCTTCAGTCAGTTGAAAGTCCAGTAATATTTGATCAAAAATTTGATTGATCTGCGCCTCTAAAAAGTCTTCTCGCCGCGCCAAAACCTTCAGAAGACGTGGCAAGGATTCCCCTAACAAATCCCGCAATATTCCCGCCAAAATCTTGGCAGTTTTCTGCTCTTTATCAGATTTTAATTGGTCAATTGCAAGTCGCAATATCCAGACAATTGCTCCTTGCACGCGTTCGGTTTGCAACAATCGCCGCGCCAATTTTTGCAACTCTTCTGGTGTCAGCAGCGACCCCATGATGGTATCTGAGACATTCTTGGCAAGCCGTTCCTGATTACGGGGAATCAATCCAGGTGTAAAAGGTACTCTTCGTCCACTGATGTAAATTGCGCGGTAGGGACGAAATAACATTTTGATGGCTATATCATTAGTGAAATAGCCAATAACTCCACCCACTATCGGGGGAGACACATAAAGCCAAAGGTGAGACCAATCCACAGTCATTAATTATTAGTTATTAGTCATTAGTTATCAGTTATCAGCGAACGACTTATAACTAATAACAAACAACTACTAAGCTTTCGTTATCACTAACACTCCCATCATACCGTTCGCAATGGGGTAATGTGTTGCTGCTGCAAAACCAACTTGACGAGCTATCTCTCGCTGCTCGTTGCCTGTGGGAAAGCGGTCTAAGCTGGGACTAATGTAGGCGTATTCTTCCTTTAGTCCTAAGTGATTGGCAATTGGAACGACAAGATTGTCCAGATACCACTGCTGAAAGGCGCGGAGTTGGGGATTGCTGGGACGATGAAAGTCCAAAATCGCAGCTTTAGCACCCGCTTTCAGAACGCGGTGTAACTCTTTCAAACTACGCGGAATATCTGTTACATTTCTTAAACCATAGCCCATTGTTGCAGCATCAAATTGATTATCCTCAAAAGGTAAGGAAAGAACGTCAGCTTCCACCCAAGTAATGTGAGGTTGGAGATAGTGAGTTTGACAACGTTTCTTGGCAATTTCTAGTAATTGTGAAGAAAAATCTACTGCATACACCTGTCCGTTTCTTCCTACACGTCGTGCTAACCGGAAAGATAAGTCTCCGCTACCGCAACACAAATCAACACTTGTATCTCCCGGTTTAGCTGCACTCCATTTGACTGTCATTTCCTTCCATACATGGTGTTGTCCTACACTCAGCCAATCATTTAACTGGTCATAAACAGGAGCAATGCGGTTAAAAATAGTGCGAATGTTATCAGTCATTAGTTATGAGTGATTAATTTTTCTTATTTGTCATTTGTGGGAACTCAGCGATCCCCTCTGGGGATTAGGGACAGGGTATTTTTTTACAAGTGTTCATCCGGACTTGATATGACTATCTATTTTGTCGGTTGATAGTAACGAGTGCAAGTGAGCGCGATCGCCTCAGTGAAGAGTGGATCTTGAGCCAGCCAGTTTTCTAGTGTTTTTTTATTGAGGGATAAATCGGCTTCACAATAAAATATTGAAAGCCTATGTGTACTTGAAGAGTCAGGGGCGGGAGGATTCATAATACAATAAGACTTGCTGCATAAGTATTAACCGCCTTCTGAAGCTCTAACCCTGGATTATGACTGACCTACCACCCAATGCTCAAAATTCTGATAATAACGATGTGGCACCAGAGTTGCTGCGAAAGCTTAGACAAAAGCAAGGCACCTGGGTGGAATGGGGAGTTGCTATAGCCCAACTGCAAAAACTCGGTTACGATCCCCAAGCCATTTTTGAGGCAACTGGATTTGAGCAGGTACAACAAAATCAGGTCGTTGTTGGCGCTCAAGTTTACAATTCTATAGAAAAGGCTGGTGCTTCTGTTGCAGTGCGATCGCATTACAGCACGCGCGGAAGTGATGTTTTGTACGAACTGCGGCTGCTCACCCAAGAAGAACGTGCCGGTGCTGCGGAACTGACTTTCCAACACAAAGTTGATGTTGATGAAGCGCGGGAAGTCGCCAAAGCAATCAAAGATTTTTCCCGCTTTCGTACCTTACCCGAGGGGTTTGAAAATCATCCAGGGGACGCAGTTGCCTATCAATGTTGGAAACTAGCCCGCCAAAACTCAGATTTACAAGAACGCTCCCGCCTCATAGCCAAAGGTTTACGTTTTGCTTACTCACAAACAGCAAGGAAACAAATCGAACAGTTACTGACTGATTTTACAGTCGTACCTAAACGTCCTGCCCCTATTTTGCCCTTTTACCGCCTGGAATCAGACGAGGAATTGCCCCGGCTTGTACCAGTGGTGGGTGCGTTGCCATTGACACCAAAAGACCTGGAAGCAGTACCCCTGATAGAAGAGATAGAACCATTTCGCATGGTGAAATTTGCCGGAGAGCAAGCTTGGGTTCCGTTACCAGGTTGGCAGGTTTTGTTGAATGCCGAAGATCCAGTGGTGATTTTGTGCAAGAGCGATCGCCTTCCCAACCAAACACAAAATCTATCACAACCTGTGTTAGTTGTTATAAATCGGCAACAGCGAGAATGGGATGCTAATAGTTACTTTGTAGTTGATAACTCTGGGGAATTAGATTTTCAATGGTTTGAAACCGCACCGGAAATTCCGCTACTTGGGCGAATCATTGTGATTGTGCGACCGAAAAAGATTTTGGATGAAAATGTAACCAAGGATGTTTGGCAAATCGATGAATAATTATTGCCGATTAATAAAGGCAATTTTGCAGACCCAATTCTAACGTACTGAGTGAGCAACTGTAGTTCTGATGACTTTGTAGGCTAGTCAACCTCATAACAAGCTGATCTAGGTAACTGTTACAAGTGCAGCTAATGGAGATAGGGGATTTCCGTTAGCATTAGAATTAAGGTTTTGATAAAAAATTGCCGCAATGGTATCTACTCAAGAGCCGTTTGCTGAAACGGCAACAAACAGGGATTTATACCAATTCCCTTTATCTTGCCACAAAATAGATCCCCGCAAGCCCTCTTTGTAAAGAGAGCTTGCGGGGATTATATGTCACAAAATTTGACAAAACAGTATTACAGCGGTTGTACAAAAACCTTGCTGCTGATAGTTCTCGCTTAGCAGCATACACAACATCATGATAAACAGAAGTCGAAATATCTCACCTACGGGGATTTCTCTGTAGAAGTATGCTCTATTGCTTAAACCCCAAGTGTTCACAGCGTCAAAACTCTGACACTGCTACCAAGTGCGAAGCCTGCAATACACCCTTGTTCATTAGTTTTAGAATTAGTTGCCCAAGGAAAAGCTGCTGCTGGTGCTCTCTCTTTAGCAGAATATAATCTCTACAGCCCAAGCTTAAGCAATACACAGTTTCGCGTGTTTTATGTTGACCGTCACAACGTTCCACCTGATGTAGTTTTGATTGCACCTAACATAGAGCCAAATCGCCAAGAGCAAATCCGCAAAATTATGAGTGCAGCTCCATTAAGTATAGTTCGAGAAATAGGCTATGTCCCCAATGTGCTGGTCCCAAATTATGATTACATGATTTCTGTGGTGCGTCGGGTGAGGTCAATTGATTCTAATGTTCGTCAAAAGCCTGCTCGCTTGTTTTGAGATGCATTTTCATGCTCTTAGTTTAATTTGCTTATTTTCTGTCATGAAATGGTATGTGGGGACCTAATGACGTTGGGTTTATAGTATTTGTGTTTCCCACACCTTTAGAATACTTTCTTTGTAAAGACTTGACGGCGCACCTTTGGCGCATTTTTGGCTCAGTTCCAAATTCAGTATCTTTTTTAGAAAAAAGAATGATATCCGAAATGGCAAGTTATCACGAGCTAACTTCGCTCTCAGAATTGTTGGATAATATTTCTTAAACAGTAACAAAATCAAAAATAATCAAGGCTCTAGAATCTCTCGGATGGCGATCTCTAATCGAGAAGGCTGCGCCTAGGCTTATTGAAAAAATAACAGAACCAAGTGAAATATTTTTTACTCTACAGCTTGTCGTAACCAAGTATGTTAAAACAATTTATCCAGAAGGTATGTAATGCAATCCAAAGGCACAGTACTTAGTACAGCTTTGGATAAGTTCGTAACTTTTTTAAACGCACCAGGTAGCTAAGGTAGCGCAAAGGGACGCAGAGTCTTGCCAAATTTAATCCGCTACGAATTAATGAAATGTTGTACTTAGCCCGTCTCTCAATTTTTAAGTTGCTATCATTATGAGCTACTGCATCAACCCGGACTGCCATCGCCAAAACCCTGACGATTTTAACTGTTGCCCAGCCTGCGGCACTTCGATGCTCCTTAAGAATCGGTATCGGCTAGTTCGACCTTTGCGCGATCTGCATAGATCATTTTATATAGAAGTCTTTGAGATAGATGACCTGGGAACGCCGAAAGTTCTGAAGATTCTGAAAAATGACGATGACACTTTGCTCCGCCTATTTAGGCGAGAAGCCGATGTCTTGATTTCGTTGAGACATCAGGGAATTCCCCAAGTAGAGTCAGGAGGATATTTCTCGATTTCACTTTCAAGTAACCAACGGCAATTGCACTGCTTGGTGATGGAGAGAATTGAAGGGCAGGATCTAGAGAAGTTTTTGCGGGAGCATGGATCAATCTCTGAAGAGCTAGCACTCGATTGGCTCAGACAGCTAGCAAAAATTTTGCATGAGGTACACCAAAAAGGGCTTTTCCATCGGGATATTAAGCCGTCCAACATAATGCGGAAACCCGATGGGCAACTTGTATTAATTGACTTTGGCGCAGCCAGGTGGGTTACGGACACGGTAGTTAGGGGAGGACAAGATATCACCCATGTGTTTACATACGGATATGCAGCACCAGAGCAACGTCAGCGCAGAGCCGTTCCGCAATCCGATTTTTTTGCTTTAGGACGCACATTTGTCCATCTACTGACTGGTAAGTATCCTGATGACTTTTCTCAAAATCCCCAAACAAACCAGCTGATTTGGCGAAAAAATGCGCCCCAGATTTCAGATCCGTTGGCAAATTTTATAGATGAATTAATGGCTCCATTCCTGGAAAATCGACCTCAAAATACGCAAGGAATCTTGCAACACCTAGATTATATTGAACGCTCGCTGGAACATACAGACATCACTCAACTTGATCCATTTCCCCAACCTCATCCCCAAAACGGGAGAGTTTCAACACAAATACAGGAAGAACAATCAACTGTTTCGCCTCCACTCCCGCCCCGTCCTCGGTTTCCTCGCTTGTTAAATCGGTGGGGCATTATCTTTGGGCTTCCGATAATTTTATTAGTGGGTGTGTGCATAGGGTTGATAATTGTTCAGCCGTCCCCCCTACCTCCGCAAGTTTGTAATTCACCAGCCTTAGATGTAAGTGAGATGGCTTTCAGCCCTAATGGCAAGTATTTAGCGACAGCAAGTTTGGACAATACAGTACGAGTGTTCGATGCAACACAACTGTTAAAGGCAATCGGCGACAAAAAGCCAGTTGCTTGCAAGTTACATAAAGATGGCGTGGTAGCTCTCAAATTCAGCCCACCAGATAGCACAAAAAATATAAAAATAGCCACGGCAAGTTTGGATGGCAACGTAGGCTTGTGGAATATGAATATCGACGGTAGCATCAGCATTTTAAAAACTTTGGAGCACAACCAAAGCCCCGTAGTTGCCCTCGCTTTCAGCCCCAAGGGCAACTATCTTGCCACAGGCACTTCTGGCGGTACTGTACGAGTGTGGGATACGAACACACTTCAAGAAATTAAGCTTAAACCATACGGTGAATACGTAAAAGCTGTTAGCTTCAGCTTGGATGAAAAGTATCTAGCTATTGTCGGATTGAACAACAAAGCACAGGTGTGGGAGTGGCAAGCCGAAAAAGCTACGCCACTGAATGATGTAGTAGCCGTTGCCTTCAGCCCAAAGGATGGCAACTATCTAGCTACAGCTGATGCTAAAGGCAATGCACAAGTCAGAGACATAACTACCTTCAACATTGTCAACACTGTAAATCTCAAAACTTACCCAACAGCTATCAGCTTTAGTCCAGAAGGAAAACATCTGGTTCTAATTGGTTTGGACAAGAAAGCAAAGTTGTGGGAGTGGGAAAATAACGACACAACTATACCCCTAGAACGTGATTCAAAGGATGAGGTAGTAGCAATTGCCTTCAGTCCAAAGGATGGGAAGTATCTAGCCACAGCCAGTGCTAATGGCACTGTAACAGTCTGGAACAACAACGGTACTAAGTTTACAGACTTGCCAAACAACAACAATAGTTTAGTGGCGCTTGCCTTCAGTCCAACGGACGAGAAGCAGTTGGCTGTGGCTGGTGCCGACGGCAGCTTACAGATAAAAAAATGGTGAGTCACACAAAAATAATAATCGACTGGTCGTTTTATATTTGGCAGTTATATTTTCCACTATCTAGTAGGTTCTGGGTTTCCTTCGCTGCGGCATCCATTGCCTGTTTATAACCATTATTGTCAGGATTGAGAGCCTCACTAAGATATTTTTGTAAAATACAGGATGCCTGTGCGTACTGAGGAATGCGTGGGCGTGCAACCGAGTTTTCAACAACTTTCAGCAGTTCTGGATAGTGACTGTATTTAGCAACAATCTTTGGCTCAAAAAACAGGTTTCGACGGCTTGGAACAGAGGCATATGCCAGGGTAAACTTCTGCTGAGATGCGGCACTCGTGAAGAACTTAATCGCTTGCAAGGCTTCTTTCTTATGTTTTGTATTTTTGGCAATTCCAAAGCCCCAGCCGCCTTTGGATGCAACACTGCGCTTTCCTTCTGCGTAAACCATAGGTTTAATAGCAATTTTGCCACGAAAAGAAGGTTCTGAGCCATTAACATCGAGCCAGACATTAGGCCAATTACGCATAAAAACGGCTTGCCTATCCCTGAAAAGGCTGCGGGTATATTGTTCGTCGTAAGTTGTAATATCTTTAGGAGAAATACCCAACTTAATGGTGTCGCGTAAAAACTCAACTGCCTGTATCGCTTCTGGTTGGTTAAGTCCTACTTTTTTATTGTTAATCCAGAAGCCACCGTAACCGTAAAGCACCTCAACAAACACCGCCGCCAGTCCTTCATCAGGCTTACTCTGCCAGAGATAACCATATTGAACTTTTTCTGGTAGCTGTTGTTTTACTTTTTGAGAAATTCGGAGCAAATCATTAAATGTTTCTGGTCGCTTCTGTTTTACCTCATTTAGCCAATCTTGACGGTAGAAAAGCACACCTACATCGGCACGGAAGGGAATGCGATATAACTTGTCTTCATACCTTCCACTGTCAACCTCACTACGTATAAACCCCCTCAATTCTTCCTGCGGAAACTCTTGAGTAAGATCCATCACCCATTCTTTGTGTGCAAACTCAGGAACCCAGATAATATCCATGTAAATTAAATCATATGACGCTGATTTGCTTTTAAAGTCGGAAATGTAGGTTTTTTTTAGATCGTTGGTGAGATTTGGATTTTGTTGAAAATTATTACTAAAATTTGCCAGGTCAATACGAATATTTTGGTTGTTAGTCTGCTGGAATTGCTCGATCAGCGGTTTCCAATATTGAGCTTCACGCTCAGGCACGACAAAAGATAGAGTAACAATTGACTGATTAGTACAAGCAGAAAGCAATTTAATACATAAAAGTAAGGCAAAAATTAGCCCTAAGATTTGTAAAAACCTAAGTCGCTGTAGGAATTTTTGCAATTTACGTTTCATAAAGGTTGTAGCGCTTAATGCCCAAAAAAAGCTCTGAATTCGTTCATATCTTGATTAGAGTGTTCAACAGTGGATGCGATCGCTGGCTGCAAGAAAATGCAAAATAACTTTAGCTGATTTAACAATCGATTCAGACTCAGCTAATATCTTTACTTTTGTCACAAATCTGCGATTAGCCTTGCTTTTCTCAGAAAGAATTGCAGCACAGTCTCTTCTTTGGAAATAATATCGGCTCTACCTTCCGTTGCAGCCTGTACAATCCGCAATTCACCAGCAGGACGGATGTGAGCCTGTGCTTTGACGGTGACTTTGTATTTTGTTACAGAGGCAACGGTGATCGCTAATTGAAACAACTAGAGAACAGAGTAAAGTGCTTTACACACTGCAACCCGTTGTGATGAAGTACGTTAGAAGAGCGTATTCACAAGGTTTATAAAACAAAAAATGGTAGAGCATACAACTGCTCTACCATTTATTAAAAGAGTGAAGAGTAAAGAAATTTCTTCTTTCTATTCAACGACAGGGGTTAACAATTCCCGGCGCTGTTCAGCTCTGACAACCACATTACCAGTGTCATCGACATCAACTATGGCTGTATCACCATCCTTGATGCGACCAGATAGAATCTCTTCCGCGAGGCTATCTTCTAACAAGCGCATAATTGCCCGACGTAATGGTCTTGCGCCGTAGCTGGGGCTGTAACCTTCTTGGATGAGGCGGTCTTTAAATTTATCGGTAACTTCCAGTGCGATGCCTTTTTCTGTGAGGCGACCAAACACTTCCTTGAGCATGATGTCGGAGATTTCGGAGACCTCTTCCTTGCTCAATTGACGGAAGACGATGATTTCATCCAAACGGTTGAGGAACTCAGGACGGAAGTACTGCTTGAGTTCTTCGTTGACCAGAGATTTAATCCGGTTGTACTGTGCTTCTGTTTGGTCTTCAGCAACATCGAAGCCGAAACCGCTACCACTCTTCTCAATCACCTTAGAACCGATATTAGATGTTAAAATCAGCAAGGTATTCTTGAAGTCTACGGTGCGGCCTTTAGCATCGGTTAAGCGACCGTCTTCCAAAATTTGCAGCAGCATATTGAAGACGTCGGGGTGTGCTTTTTCGATTTCGTCGAACAGCACTACCGTGTAAGGACGACGCCGCACGGCTTCGGTCAGTTGACCGCCTTCGTTATATCCGACATAACCAGGAGGCGAACCAATCAGCTTGCTGACGGTATGGCGCTCCATGTATTCCGACATATCTAGGCGAATCATCGCTTCTTCGGAACCGAAGAAGTAAGAAGCCAAAGATTTTGCCAATTCGGTTTTCCCCACACCTGTCGGACCGGAGAAAACAAAGCTAGCAATCGGTCGATTGGGATTCTTCAAACCGACACGAGCGCGACGAATTGCCCGCGAAACTGCTTTCACAGCATCTTCTTGACCAATCAAGCGCTGATGGAGGGTGTCTTCCATGTGCAGCAGCTTCTCGGATTCAGATTCGGTGAGTTTGTTCACCGGAACTCCAGTCCAGGAAGCGACAATGTGAGCAATGTCTTCTTCCGTTACAACAGGTTCGTCACCTTCAGTGCGGGTAGAATTCGTCTTGCTTTGAGCAATGGCGCGAATTTCGGCTTTGATTTCCATTTCGCGATCGCGCAATTCGCCAGCTCGGTCGAAGTCTTGAGCGCGGACTGCATCGTCTTTTTCTTTCAAAATCTGACGCAGTTCTTTGTCCAACTCTTTCGCTGCCGGGGGCAGTTGGGAGTTAATCAAGCGAACCCGGCTTCCTGCTTCGTCAATCAAGTCGATTGCCTTATCTGGGAGATAACGATCGCTGATATAGCGGTCAGACAACTTCGCCGCTGCAACCAAAGCTTCATCGGAGATTTTCAGCTTGTGGTGCTGTTCGTAGCGATCGCGTAGACCATAGAGAATCTCTATCGTCTCATCTACTGATGGTTCACCCACCATGACTGGCTGGAAGCGACGCTCAAGGGCTGCATCCCGCTCGATGTGCTTGCGGTATTCATCTAGAGTTGTGGCTCCGATACACTGCAATTCACCTCGCGCCAAGGCGGGTTTGAGGATATTTGCTGCATCGATTGCGCCTTCTGCCGCACCTGCGCCAATTAAGGTGTGAACCTCGTCAATCACGAGAACGACATTGCCCGCCTGACGAATTTCATCCATGATTTTCTTCAGGCGTTCTTCAAATTCACCCCGGTACTTGGTTCCTGCAACAAGTAGACCGATATCCAGAGTCACCACACGCTTGTCTTCTAGGATGTCAGGGACATCTTTGTTGGCAATGCGTTGTGCTAAACCTTCGGCGATCGCGGTTTTACCTACCCCTGGTTCCCCAATCAGCACGGGATTATTTTTTGTCCGGCGACCCAAAATCTGGATCACGCGTTCAATTTCTTTGGCACGTCCCACCACTGGATCGAGCTTGCCGTCAGCTGCCATTTGGGTCAGATTTGAGCCAAACTCGTCCAATGTTGGGGTTTTGTTCCCGCGTGGTTGACCACCACCAGTTACCTCAGCTGTTTCGCCCAGCATTCGGATCACTTGGGTTCTTACTTTAGATAGATCTACCCCTAGGTTTTCTAGCACTCTGGCTGCTACACCTTCCCCTTCTCGGATTAAGCCCAACAGCAGATGCTCGGTGCCAATATAGTTATGGCCTAATTGGCGCGCTTCTTCCAAGGATAGTTCTAGAACCCGCTTTGCCCGTGGGGTAAACGGAATTTCCACAGCGACAAAGCCTGAGCCTCGACCTATGATTTCTACCTCAATCCGAGCGTCTTTGAGATTGACGCCCATGGATTTCAGTACCTTAGCCGCCACTCCGGTACCTTCTCCAATCAGACCCAAGAGGATCTGCTCGGTACCCACGAAATTATGCCCAAGACGGCGAGCTTCTTCCTGGGCTAGCATTATTACCTTTATGGCTTTTTCTGTGAAGCGTTCAAACATATGGCATTCGTCCCATCACCTGCGTCGTGCCGGTACGCTGATTTTAGCACAGGCTAAGCGGACGGATGCTTGTATAAAGAAATAGACATCCGACATCACTCACCCAGCTTTATGGGGCGATTGCTAATTTTTCATGATTTTTATTTAATTTTCTTTACTTTTGGCGGAGTGTGCTGAGGAGCGTAACTTTGTTTACCTTTTTTAGGGTTGACCACGAACAATTGATGGTTGGATTGAAAAGTTTTTATTCAATCCCAAATAAACACTAATACCAGAGTTGAGTATTCGTGTCAAGAAGCATTTAAACTTTATGATAATTTCTTATATAACGAAAAACACCAAATTATAGGAGTGTAAGCGCAAAGCGCTTCCTGAGGGTAGGGTCTGCGCCTCCACATATGTATTGCATCCTATCGAAAATGACTATAAAGAAAATAATAAATTCAATAAAAAAAGCTAATCAAATGCTAAGGATCAATGACTAATGACCAAGACGCTTTTGTTAAGCGATCGCTAATTATGGTAAACCAGTTATCTAAAGTTTGTTGAAATTCCGGCTGTTGCAAGTCTGGTAGCCAAAGTATCAGCGCGTCCTCGTCATTATCTTTGTAGTAGCGCGGTCGCCGCCCAGCGGTTTTGAAGCCAAATTTTTGATATAAAGAAATTGCCGCCGAGTTGGAAGCTCGGACTTCGAGAGTCGCTCGCTCAAGCCGCGATCGCAAGCAGTTTTTAGCACAGAGTACAGTAAAGCCTGTCCGAAGCCTTGATGGTGGTACTTGGGGATCAACTGCCAAGATTGTGATGTGTGCTTCATCTAAAATTGACCAAAAGCAACATATTCCCAGTAGTCTGTTGACACAAACAGAGGAAAACAAACCGAGTAAGTCACTGTTAGGGCTATCTAACTCTCGTTGGTAGCCATCCATTGTCCACAAACCACCAAAACAGGCTTGATCAAGTTCCAGCATTGCACTCAAATCTGCTGGAGTTAGATGTCTAATTTCTAATGCTAATTTGCTCACACTTGTTCGTAATGGTACAAGCCCTTTGTAAACTGGGAATCGGAGGACTTACTCACGCCCGTAATTTAGACAAGGACAACTTTTATAGTTATGGTATCGACACACCCTACTGGGGTTCAACATTTTGGTAGTCAGTATTTGCCTGCATCAAGCAGTTCAAACACAAGTCTTTCACCAAATCAGGAACTTCTACCGCTGAGTGCCAGAAGAAACAGTCATGACAATTTGGAAATAGGAGGCTGTGATGTCACAACCTTGGTTAAGCAATTTGGTTCGCCATTATATATTTTAGATGAAGAGACCCTCACAATAGCTTGTCGGCAGTACCGGGACAGCTTCAAGCGCTACTACAACGGCGAATCTCAGGTACTGTACGCTTCCAAGGCGTGGAGTTGCTTAGCTGTTTGCGCTCTAGCAGCTTCGGTTGGTTTAGGAATAGATGTCGTTTCTGGAGGCGAACTCTACACAGCTTTAAGTGCGGGTGTGAGTCCCGATAAAATCTACTTCCACGGCAATAATAAATCTCGCCAAGAGCTAATTTTTGCCATTGAGTCTCGCTGCACCATCGTAGTGGATAACTGGCATGAGTTGCACACTTTGGTAGAGTTGGCTCTTGAAGCAGGGGAGCAGGGAACTTCTTCCTCATCTCCCGTCCGGATGATGCTGCGTTTAACACCAGGTATAGAATGTCATACACACGAGTACATTCGCACGGGACACCTGGATAGTAAATTTGGCTTTGATCCCAATCAACTTGATGACTTGTTTGCTTTTGTGAGTCAACAATCTGCCATTTACTGTGTGGGATTACACGCCCATATTGGTTCTCAGATTTTTGAACGCCAACCGCATCAGGATTTAGCTGCGGTTATGGTGCAGTGGATGAGTAAAGCTGCTGGATACGGTTTATCGATCAAAGAGTTGAATGTGGGAGGCGGCTTAGGAATTAAGTACATAGAATCAGATGATCCACCTAGCATCGAAGAGTGGGTAAAACCGATTTGTGAAGTGATTCAAGAAGCTTGTGCAGCCGCAAATTTGCCTTTGCCAAAATTATTATCTGAACCAGGACGTTCCCTGATTGGAACAGCTTGTGTGACAGCTTACACCATTGGCTCTTCCAAGGTCGTTCCAGAAATACGTACCTACGTAGCAGTTGATGGGGGAATGTCTGATAACCCACGCCCAATTACATATCAGTCAGTGTATCGCGCCGTCGTTGCCAATCGATTGTCTGCTCCACTTACGGAAACTGTAACAATTGCCGGAAAGCATTGTGAATCAGGGGATATTGTAATAAAGGATGCCCAGGTACCAAAAACGGAACCAGGGGATATTCTCGTAGTCATGGCAACTGGTGCTTACAATTACAGTATGGCATCTAACTACAACCGCTTGCCTCGACCGGCAGCTGTTATAGTAGCCAATGGCGAAGCGAATTTGATTTTGCAACGCGAAACTTATCAAGACTTGATTCGACAGGATCGTCTACCAGAAAGACTTAAGAAGGATGAAGGATGAGAAGAAGCTAGAAGGATAGAGAAAGAAAGAAAGAAAGAAGGATAAAGGATGAAAGGAAGGTAGAACAGTAAAGGATGAAAATTTTATACTTCATACTTCATACTTCATCCTTTATCCTTCAGACTTCAGACTTCATTCTTCATTCTTCCTTCTTCATTCTTCATTCTTCACAGTTTATACTTCATACTTTCACGCCAGATGTCATGGGAGATTGGTGGACGCAATGGGTGACAAACCTAGGAAGGTCACAGTCCTTGCTGGTTGAGACTCTGGATATTGTGTTAGTACTGGCGCTGACGTATATGATACTCGTTATTATTAGTGAGCGCCGGACACTGTGGATGGTGCGAGGATTTATTATTCTGATGCTGGCATCAGCAATAAGTAACAGAATGCAGTTACATCTGCTGAACTTTGTGCTGGAGAAGTTAGTAATTGGCTGTGCTGTAGCAATGGCGGTTGCTCTCCAGTCAGAGTTTCGTAGATTTTTGGAACAATTGGGACGTGGCGAATTCCGGCAGTTGTTTCAACCGTCGCGTCTGGCGGTTCCCAAATCTGATAGTGTAATTGATGAAATTGTCGATGCTGTTAAAGAACTGTCAAAAAACCGGATTGGAGCTTTGCTAATTTTGGAAACCACTGGTCCTATTGACGAGCGGGATTTTTCTGTGCCGGGAGTAAAGCTGAATGCGGAAGTTTCAAAGGAACTTATACAGACGATTTTTCAGCCGAAAACTTTATTACATGATGGGGCGACGTTAATTCGTGGTTCGCGGCTCGTGGCATCAGGTATAATTTTACCGCTATCGGGACGCACAGCCTCACGCCAGCTAGGAACACGCCACCGGGCGGCGATGGGAATTACTGAGCGGGTCGAAAATTGCATTTGTGTCGTTGTATCAGAAGAAACAGGTTCCATTTCTTTAGCGGAACGAGGAACCCTAAATAGACCACTGACCATTACGAAGCTGAAAGAGTCATTAGAGGCTCAATTTTCCCCAACAGTGGATCGGGAGGCTGTTGCTCCTGGTTTGTTGATTTTGGGTCGTCAGATTCGTGGTAAGGCACTAGCACTGATTTCACGTTTACTCGGATTACCATCGACTGCTTCACGACGAGATAAGAAATGACAGCACAACACACTGAACTGCAAGAGTTGCCCCCTGATTTAAAACGAGAACTATTGCCCAAGCACGTTGCGGTGATTTGTGATGGCAATGGTCGATGGGCTAAAAGTCGAGGATTCCCCCGATTTGTAGGACATCAGCGGGGAGTAGATGCTCTGAAAAATTTGCTTCGCTGTTGCGATGATTGGGGAATTGGGGCGCTGACTGCTTATGCTTTTTCAACTGAGAACTGGGGAAGACCGACCGAAGAAGTAGATTTTTTGATGACTCTATTTCAGCGGGTTTTGCGCCAAGAACTGCGGGAAATGATGGAGGAGAATGTTCAAATTAGATTTGTGGGCAATTTGAGCGCCTTACCCGGTTCGCTGCAAGAAGAAATTTCCCGTTCAATGGAAGAAACTAGAAACAATCGCGGTATTAAATTCACAGTCGCAACCAATTATGGGGCGAGGCAGGAGATTTTACAGGCATGCCGCGCAATTGCTCATAAAGTACAGCAAGGTCTACTTCAACCAGATGAAATTGATGAGGGGACATTTGAACGTCACCTCTACACTGAGGGCATTTGTGACCCAGATTTATTAATTCGTACAAGTGGGGAAATGCGGGTATCGAATTTCCTTCTGTGGCAAATAGCTTATGCAGAAATTTATATAACTGAGGCTTTCTGGCCCGATTTTAACCGCAATGAGTTTCATCGTGCCTTGTGCGCCTATCAGCAACGGGATCGTAGGTTTGGCAAAGTGTGAAGATTGGGGACTGGGGATTGGCGACTGGCGACAGTTATCAGTTATCAGTTACCAGTTACCAGTTTTCAGTGATCAGTTACCAGTTTTTTGTTCACTGCGGCTGGTACTGTTCACTGTTGACTATCCCTAATCCCTAATCCCTAATCCCCAATCCCTTATTCAAGGTCCAGAAAAAACAGCTCGTTCTATATCTTCTCGGCTAAGGGAATACTTGAACGCGCGTTGGATATCTTGCCCACCTTCTCCGGCTTGGACATATCGCACGATGATTTGTTCGATATCTAGTGAGAGTTCTGCTTGCCAATTTGATCGCTGTACATGCCAGCAATGAAGTTGTTTTTCATCTTGTTGGCAGCCTTGCTCTCTCAGCCACTGTTCAATTTGGGGAAGGGGATGGTTATACAAGGGTGTTTCCGGGGAAGTGCTAGGCATAACTTTACTCAGAAGTCAACAGTAAAAAGTGAAAAGATAATTTTTATTGAATTTTTAATTTGGAATTTCAGAAGGGATACTGACTGAAATACTGGTATCGTGTTGTTGTACTGCTGGGGTATTTTGTAGCAGTTGCATTTGAAAGGCAGCCTCTCCACGGGTTAAACCGATGGCGATCGCCAGCAGCAAGCAAACTAAAAATGTCAATCCCAGAATAAACAAAGCAAAGATTTCACCTGTTGAGAGGGGGCGATCGCTGGCGTCGAGGTAAGCTGATTTAGACCAGTCGTGGGAATAGGAAACAGGACGGTTCAAGTCAGAAGGTGCTTGAATAACTCCAAAGCGCGAATAGCCAATTTTCAGGTCGTAGCTTAATCGTCGTTCTGGGCTACTAAGGGTGGCGTACGCCTCGTTAAGTTGCTGAAATTTGGCAGTAGCCAAAGCAGTCGGCAATTGTGTCGTATCTGGATGATAGTGCTTGCTCAGTTCCCGGTAAGCGCGACGGATGTCGATTGGCGATGCTGAGGGATGCAGTCCTAGCAGGGAGTAATAGGTCGGTTCGCTGCTTTGTGCCATTGCCCCATTCTGATTCACGGCTGTTTGAGTCACGTGGCAATAAAGTTTTTTCTAATATTCTAAACCTAACTAACGCGGCAAGCAGACGATGACAGTGAGTTTGTCAGTTATTGGTTGTTAGTTGTTAGTCATTAACATTTTCTAATAACCGCAATAACCGCTTACTCTCACAATCCCTATCTGACCAAATCGGCGCGGGGTTTAAAGCTTTCTATCTGCCGTAACTTTTCGTAAAGTTCACGTTCTTGCTGACTAATATTTTTGGGAGCTACGATCTGAATTTCCACCAATTGATCACCACGTTCACCGTTTTCCTTGGGGTAGCCTTTATTTGCCAGGCGGAAGCGTTGACCAGATCTTACACCAGTGGGAATAGACATTTTGACTGGTCCGTCTAGGGTTGGTGCTTCGATCTGTCCTCCCAAGACGGCTTCGGTAGGAGTCACCGGTACTTGAGTCAGGACATTTGAGCCTTCTACTTTAAATAAAGAATGTGGTTCTACAGTAATTTTTAAATATAAGTCGCCACCATTGATGCCTTGGTTTTTCAGGCGGATGGTTTGACCAGTGACCATACCAGGAGGCATACTTACTTCGAGCGAACGCCCATCTTCCAAGCGAATCCTTTCCGATCCACCTTTATAAGCTTTTTCGAGTGGCAGGGTCAATCTTGCTTCTATATCCCGACGGCTGGGGCGGGAGTTGACTGTATATTGAACTTTTCTATTTGGAGAACTAAACGGATCGCTCTGTGCGCCATTGCTGGAGTTTCCATTTTTATTGTCTTTGCGAACACCTACACCAATGACTTGATTAATAAAACTATCAAAATCAGCATATTTCCCTGGATCTACGTCAGCAGTACTACTGCGACCGTTAGAACGACTTTCCCACGTTTTTCCTCCTCGTGGTGCCTGTTTGCCACTAAAGCCTTTTTGTTGCCAGAAGCGGCTGAACTCGTCATAACGTGCCCGTTTCGTTGCATCGCTAAGGACTTCATATGCCTCACCGATATCCTTAAATTTTTCCTCTGCTGCTTTGTTTCCTGGATTGAGGTCTGGGTGATACTGACGCGCTAACCGTCGATAGTTCTTTTTGATATCTTCATTTGTTGCCTCTTTAGTAACTCCCAAAATCTCGTAATAATCGCGAAAATTCTGCAAATTTTGCATAGTTGTGTTGTTTATCTTTAGCTTTTAGTTTTTAGCTTTTTTAATGGCTATTCATTAATTATTCAAGTACTAACTAATTACTTATTACGTATTACTTATGACTAAATCCGAATTCCGCATCAACCTCTTTCATCTTTATTTTGCGTTAGAGACGTAATTTTAGGAATTAAGGGCGGGAAACCCCGCCGGGAAAGTTATAACTTTATTTTCTACAAACATCCACTTCTATGTCATAACCAATCATCGTCATCGTCCCAGTTATCTTGGTAGCTAGGACGGGGTTTGCGTGAAGAACCGCTGTCATAAGAGGAACGACCTCTTCTGTTATAGTCGTCCCTGTCATAGTCCCTGTCATCATCCCTGTCGTAGTTTTTGCCGTAGTAATCGCGTTCGCCCCTTGGGCGGCTTCCTCCGGAAGCATCATCTCTATATGGTGAACGTTCTGCGCCATCGCCTCTTGGGCGGCTTCCATAGGGAGGATCGCGGAACGTATCCCTTGGAGATTCGCGTTCGCGTTCCCGGTCTTTATCGCCAGTGAATATATCACGAATAGTACCGAACAAGTCATCTTCTTCGTCGTCAACGTAGTACTGGCGGACTTCCCGGTTTAGGTCATACAAAGCATCTTGCAGGTCGGCGTGAGCTTGGTCAATGCCTCTGTCGTCGTTTTCTTGCAAACTCTCGCGCAGTTCTCGGCAGATATTATCAATTCTTTGACGGCGGCTGCGGGCAAACTGCATCCCAAAGTCCAACGCCACTTCTCTGAGTTGTCGTTCTGCTTGTATGATCAGCGCTTCTGCGCGAGTGCGCTTTTCTACCCGTTCTTTGCGTTCGCGGTCGATTTCGGCGTATTTCTCAGCATCTTGAATTGCCTGCCTGATTTCCCCTTCGCTCAAGGTAGAAGCGCCTTGAACTGTGATACTCTGCTCTCTACCTGTGGTTCTATCGAGAGCGGTCACTTGTAGAATCCCGTTGGCGTCTATATCAAATGATACTTGAATTTGTGGTATACCACGTGGTGCTGGCGGAATGCCATACAGCTTGAACCGTCCCAGGGACTTGTTATCTGCTGCCATCTCCCGTTCACCTTGAATCACGTGGATTTCCACAGTGTTTTGGTTATTTTCGGATGTAGAAAAAATGTCAGAGCGACGTACTGGTATAGTTGTGTTGCGGGGAATAAGTTTTTTCATCACGCCGTTGACGGTTTCTAGTCCTACTGATAGGGGCGTGACATCCAACAGCAGCACATCCTTGAGTTCCCCAGCGAGAATACCCGCCTGTATTGCTGCACCCACCGCCACCACTTCATCAGGATTGACGTTTTGGTTGGGTTCTTTGCCGATCATTGCCCGCACAAGCTGCTGTATCATTGGCATTCGCGTCCCACCACCCACTAGCACAACCTCATCAATGTCTGCTGGTGTCAAGCCAGCATCTTTGAGTGCGCGTTTGACGGGAAGGCGCACCCGCCCAAGTAAGTCATCGCACAAACCTTCAAACTCAGAACGAGTCAGGCGAGTTTCTATATGTTTGGGACCTTCCTCGGTGGCGGTAATGAAGGGTAAGTTGATGTCGGTGACGCTAACAGAGGAAAGTGCAATTTTGGCGTTTTCTGCTGCTTCCAATAGGCGTTGTAAAGCTTGGCGATCGCTGCGTCTTAAGTCTACCCCTTCAGTTTCCAAAAATTTCTCTGCCAACCAGTCAACGATTTTTTTGTCAAATTCATTACCACCAAGCTGTGTATCTCCACTGGTGGATCTGACTTCAAACACCCCATCACCAACATCGAGAATCGACACGTCAAACGTGCCACCACCCAAGTCAAATACTAATATGGTTTCGCTGTTGCCCCGATCCAATCCATAAGCCAAAGAAGCAGCTGTGGGTTCATTAAGAATCCGTAGCACTTCCAAGCCCGCAATTCTACCAGCATCTCGTGTGGCTTGCCGCTGGGAATCATTAAAATAAGCAGGAACGGTAATCACTGCCCCGGTGACTGGTTCACCCAGGTACTTACTGGCGTCCTCTGCCAATTTCTTCAGTACCATTGCGGAAATTTCTTCTGGGGCAAAATCTTTATCGAGACGAGGACAAGAAATTTTGATGTTACCAACTTCGTCTTTGCGGATGGTGTAGGGGACTCGCTTTGATTCTGGGCTGAGTTCCGCATACCTGCGCCCAATAAAGCGTTTCACAGCGAAAAATGTATTTTGTGGGTTGAGGACGGTTTGTCGCCGCGCCATTTGCCCAACAACTCTTTCGCCATCCTTACTAAAACCAACGACGGAGGGAGTGGTTCGCATTCCTTCTGCATTGGCAATCACCACCGGCGTGCCACCCTCCATGACGGCAACTACTGAGTTGGTTGTACCCAAGTCAATGCCGACTACCTTGCCCATGCGTTACTGTTCTCCTATAGTGTCTTATAAATTAATTTGTTTAGAGCTAATGCTTGATTTATTGTATCTTGCTGTTGAGAATTACACGGTCAAACAGTGTTCACCATTAGTTAATTTGTGAATCTCAAGAATCAACTGGAAACTCACCTGAGTCAAATAGCCCGCGATCGCGATCCCTATTTGGCGACTGCTGGACATTTTTTTGTCCAAGAATACATTCGTCAACAATTTGGACAATTGGGAAGTGTGGAAATCCACACCTTTAGCGTCAGGGGAAAAACCTGTCAAAATCTCATATTGAATTTACCGTCACAAGCTGGATCACAAAAGGAATTGCCACCGATTTTAATCGGTGCCCATTACGATGCTGTACCCGGAACACAAGGGGCTGATGATAATGCCACAGGTATGGCAGTCTTGCTGGAATTGGCAAGAATGTTTGCTGCCCAACCGACAAAACATCCCCTGCGGCTGGTAGCTTTTGATATGGAAGAATACGGCTTACTAGGTAGTACTGAGTATGCTGCTAAGCTGAAGCAAGAACAGCAACCCTTACGCTTAATGATTTCTCTGGAAATGCTGGGATATTGTGATCCGACTCCAGGTGCTCAAAGTTACCCATCGCCTTTGGAACGTTTTTATCCTAATCGCGGTGATTTTATTGCTTTAATTGGTAATTGGCGGACAATTCGCGACTTAATAAGTATTAGCCGTAGTATTCGCAAAGTTGGCGTACCTAGTCAGTGGCTACCGGTGCCGAATAGAGGTAAGATAGTGCCTGATACACGAAGGAGCGACCATGCACCTTTTTGGGATGCGGGTTATCCAGCAATGATGGTGACAGATACAGCCAATATGCGGAATCCCAACTATCACAAACCCAGCGATACTATTGCTACTTTGGATTTAGATTTTTTGACTGGTGTGTGTCAAGGTTTGGAAAGTGGTATTCGGCGTTTGTGAAAAAGGTGTAGTGCTGATTATCTTTCTAGTATTGAAATAAGTTGCTGAAAGTATTAGCAAACATTAGCAAGCAATAGCAGATGTGCTAGACTGGGTTCATGGAAACATAAGATTGCCATGAAGCTATCGGAGTATGCGAAAAAATTAGGGGTCTCGTACCACACTGTTTGGAGGTTGTGGAAGCAGGGTCAGTTAGATGCCTATCCTAGGATCAATCATTTTGTATAATAGTCTAACCATTAACCGTTTCCAACTTCCGACTCCCGATTCCTGATTTCCTTGCCTGTATACACATGAACGCTGGGAGTCAGACTGATCAAGTCCTCGATATTCCGCTTCATTGTGTTGCAAATAGTGTCTAATGGCAAATCGTTAGGATCGTAGCCAAAAGGATTTTCAATTTCCAAGCCAATGGCTTCAATACCAAATAAGGTAAAACTAACCAAGGCGACAATGCCACCTGTCCACCAACCAAGATTATGGACAAGTTGAAAAGGCAACAAGAGGCAATAAAGTAACAATAATTGCTTCAAATGAATCGCATATGCTAGGGGAATGGGTGTTTTTAAGATACGTTCGCAAGCCCCTAAACTATCTACCAGACTGTTTAATAATTCTTGTATGGCTATCAACTGATAGCTGTTTATACAATTGCGGTTGTACTGTAGCTGTAAATAATCTCCAATCCAAAACGCTATCTCTAGAGGAGGATTGTTCATTGTCTTTAGCGTTAGGTATTTAGAAATAGACATTAATTCTTCTAACTCTTTATTGACACGTTCTCCCCGTAAATGTAACTTTGTCGCTACGGCAAAAGCTACCACTAATCGTAAGATGCTAATTTTTTTGTCTCTATCCTCTGGGTTAATTTCATCTATTGATACCCAAATTTGCCGCGCCAGATTTCGGACATCGTTGACGATACTACCCCAAATTTTTCTTCCTTCCCAAAAGCGTTCGTAAGCCGTATTCGTGCGAAAAACCAGTAATAAACCTAAAACAATACTGGGAATAACACTTTCTAAAATAGGTTGAGAAACAGGAAGTTTAAAATGGTAAAGTAGAGAAATAAAAACACCAAAAATACCACACGATAGAACGCGTTTGTAAATTGCTGTGACAACTGAACCTTTAAGCTGAAAAGCTATTTGCAACCATTGCATTTTTTCTGCAGTCATGTTCTCCTAAATAAATCTTGAATGAAGGAATGATAATAACGCAGAACGCACAACTCAGAATGATTTCACAGGTAAATTCAAGGGTTATAAAGAAGAAAGAATTTCGTTTTTTGAATTCAGCTAAAGCTAGTGTTTGATACCTTAAAAAATATAACTCAAATTTACGAAAAGTAATCACCCTGAACTTAGAGGATGTTTTAAAAGTCCTACTGTCGGTAGCAAAGTGTTCTAGATCCCCCTAAATCCCCCTTAAAAAGGGGGACTTTGATTCCGGTTCCCCCCTTTCCAAGGGGGGCTAGGGGGGATCAATAAGTGCCAAAAATCACAGCCAACCACTTTTCAAACAACCTCTTAGCTTGATTTTCTTTAACAGGTAACACTGTTACTCTTGGGAGTTCTCTCTCTAAGGAAGAAGCTACTGTTAAATTTGCTCGTGTTAATAAATACGAAATATGCAATAAGCAATAAGCAGTAAGTCCTTCTCGCGCTTTGCTGTTAATATCGCCAACGTGGAGTTAAATGTGGAAATGCCAAAAGTCACAGTTGCAATCGGACTGAGTGTCTTGGCTATCATTCTAAGTACTCTCATAAGTGGGGCGTATTTTGCCATGATTCAGATGCCAGGGGAAAGCTTCAGGGGTCAGTTGCCTGCACTGACTCAGAAAGAAACCACACTACGGGATGCCCTAAAACGAGATGTGGAAAAGCTTGCCAGTGAGATTGGACAACGTAACTACGTGTACTACAAAGGTTTGGAGGCTGCTGCTGATTTCCTCAAAGCTTCTTTTGCCTCTGCTGGGTACTCAGTCAGACAGCAGGGATACACAATAAACAACCAAACCTACTACAACCTTGAAGTTGAAATTCAAGGGTCAGAACGAGCAGACGAGATTGTGATGATCGGCGGTCATTATGACTCAGTGTCCTTTAGTCCGGGAGCAAACGATAATGGCACTGGTGCCGCTGCTACCCTAGAACTTGCTCGTCTATTTGCTGGTAAAAAGCCTGAGCGAACCTTACGGTTTGTCGAGTTTGTCAATGAAGAACCGCCCTTTTTTCAGACAGAAAATATGGGCAGTCTAGTGTATGCCAAACGTTGCAAACAGCGAAAAGAAAAAGTTGTTGCCATGCTTAGCTTGGAAACAATGGGCTATTACTCCGATGAGATTGGCAGCCAGAAATATCCCGCTCCTCTGAGTTCTATTTATCCGTTACAAGGAAACTACATTGGCTTTGTCGGCAATATCAATTCTGGAGGACTGGTTAGGGATGCGATCGCCTCCTTCCGTCGCCATACTCAATTTCCCTCTGAAGGTGCGGCTCTTGCTAGCGAGATTCCTGGCGTTGGCTGGTCAGATCATTGGTCATTCTGGCAGCAGGGCTATCCTGGCGTGATGGTTACAGATACCGCCCCTTTCCGCTATCCTTATTACCACACCGAAGGAGATACTCCCGACAAAGTTGACTACGAGCGCTTGGCACGAGTCGTTGCTGGCTTGGAACGTGTCATTGCCGAACTATCAGGGCTCAACGAACAGAATCAATAACGTGAAGCAAAAGCCCTCTCCAAACGGAAGGGGGCTTTTTGCTGTGATATCCCCTGTGTTGCTGAATGTTCAGGCTATGGAGTTGGGGGTTTGGGTGTTGGGGTTTGTCCAGGTGAGGTAGGAGATTGAGGATGGGAATTACCAAACGCGACAGACAAGCTTAGTGCCATTCGTCCAGATTTTAAGCCGTTGGGGAATCATAAATGCCCCAATATTCAATGTTGCGCTCCCTCAACACTGCTTCAGCACGGTGAATCTCTTCATCTGTGCCATCTACTATCACCATAAAATGACCTTGATGAAGGCGATCGCTATAAACTCTAGCTCGTTCTTCGGGAATACCGAAATCAGCCAGCGCCTTGACTACATTATGAGTTGCTGCGGCTCCCACCGCCACACCCCCAACGCTGCTGGCTAATGCTACACCAATGGAACCTGCTGCTAACACAGCTCCTAAGCCAGGAAGTGCCAGACTTGTCAGACCAACTAAAACGCTACCCCAAGTAGCTGCTGTGAGAGTATCTTCAACGACTCCTGTGGCAGTATTTACATTTTCATCACCAATGCGCGAGGTGACCTGGGTATTCGCAAGCTGTTCCCCCTGATCTACATCCTTAGCAATGATGGAAACTTTTTCCATTGAAAAGCCTGAATCTTTCAATTCATTGAGTGCTTGCTCCGCTGCTTTAGGGCTGGCAAATACTCCTACAGCGTGTTTTTGATTGCTTACAACCATATTTTCCTCATACTTGCATTTGCATACAAATGTATACAAAGCAGAATTTTTTGTAATTTACATTACTATTTTTGTCATTTCAGATAGAATATTCATCAATCTCAAGACTTACCAACAAAGAACTCAGGGATCAGAACTCAGTAGTCAGAATATTCAACAAGAAAGAACTCAGGGCTCAGAACTCAGTAGTCAGAATATTAAACGCGCTCTTCGAGGAGAAAAACAAAAAAAGTCAACGTCCACTACGTCTTCCATTCTGCATTCTGAGTTCTGTGTTCTGACGACTTCTCATAAATTAAGAGTTCTGAACGCTAGCGTCGTCAAGCCCTCCGGAATTTCCGTGGAGACTAAGAAAGTCTTTCCAAGAAACAACTTTGCAGCTAGGGACTCAGGAACCAGAATGAAATTCTTCTTTCTCTAACACTGGGCAGAAAAAGAAAGAATTTATTCTGACCACTGTGTTCTGTGTTCTGTGTTCTGTTGTTTTATTAGCTTTTCAGTCAGATTGCTGATGACTAATTCTGTTTTGCAGTAATCTTTTGGAGGTACTGAAACCCAAGGAGCGGCAACCTCTGCTATTCTTAGCACTTGATAATTGTCACTAAGACTTTCGTGTTTGGGAGTTACTTTATCTATTTGTATCATCGGACTAATAAAAATTAATTTCTCATTTTCAGACTCCTGAAGTTTTTATTTTTTTAAATAATCATTTTTGACGTCTTCTTCAAACTTACATCTCTTTTTTTGAGCGAGCAATAGCAATGGCACTTTTGCCATCAGTATGTCTTCATAAAAACGCCATAAAAAGAGTTAATTGTCAATAAATTAGTTATTTTTTTTATTCGTCTATCTTAAGAGTCAGTTGTTAGTAAAATATTAAGAATTACTATATACAAAATCATTGATATAAAACTACTTTGAAAGTCAAAAAATACTTTTGAGAGAATTCCTGACTCAGAGATATTACTTATATTTTGGTGCTATTGTAAATTTTCTTAAACAAGTATTGCTCTTACTTACGTTAGATGGGGAACTTGATTAATTCAGCTATTTTGGTAACGGAAAATACTGCCGTCTTAACTTGATTACTTAAAAGTCAAGTTAATTTTTTGACAGATAGTCACGCGCCTATATCATTCAGTAGTGGTGTAGGTTTATCCAAACGCTTTACCGCATCTACTAACCTAACTACTGCCAAATCACTTTGACAGCTACAAACCAGGAACAGTTGAAAGTAAAATGCAAAACTCAATTTTGAAAGACGACCCCCTATGGTTTAAAAACGCCATTATTTACGAAGTGCCTGTTCGCGCCTTTGCAGACAGCAATGGTGATGGCATTGGCGACTTTCGAGGACTGACAGAAAAACTGGATTACCTGCAAGACCTAGGTGTGACCGCCGTGTGGGTGCTGCCGTTTTTTCCCTCGCCACTAAAGGATGATGGATACGATATTGCAGATTACACCAGTGTTAACCCGATATACGGCACCTTAGACGATTTTAAAGAGTTCTTGGAAGCTGCACATCAGAGGGGCATTCGCGTCATTATTGAGTTAATTGTCAACCATACATCTGACCAGCATCCTTGGTTTCAACGGGCACGTCGCGCACCCAAGGGCAGTAAAGAACGGGATTTCTATGTCTGGAGTGATACTCCAGAAAAATACGAAGAAGCGCGGATTATTTTCAAAGATTTTGAAACTTCAAACTGGGCTTGGGACCCAATTGCCAAAGCATATTACTGGCATCGCTTCTACTCCCATCAGCCAGATTTAAACTATGAGCATCCTGCAGTGCGGCAGGCAGTGTTCGATGTCCTCGATTTTTGGTTGGGGATGGGGGTAGATGGGTTGCGCCTAGATGCAGTGCCTTATCTGTACGAACGAGAGGGAACAAGCTGCGAAAACTTGCCAGAAACCCATGATTTCCTGAAGCTGCTACGATCGCACGTCGATGCAAAATTCCCCAACCGGATGCTTCTAGCCGAGGCGAATCAATGGCCGGAAGATGCGGCACAATATTACGGGGCTGGGGATGAGTGTCACATGAACTATCATTTCCCCCTGATGCCGCGCTTGTTTATGTCGTTGCGGGTGGAAGATAACTTCCCGATCATTGATATTCTCAACCAAACTCCTGCCATTCCCGATAATTGTCAGTGGGGATTGTTTTTGCGTAACCACGATGAACTGACATTGGAAATGGTCACGGATGAAGACCGAGACTATATGTATCGGGTTTATGCACAAGACCCTGTGATGAGAGTAAACTTGGGCATCCGCCGCAGGTTAGCACCGCTTTTGGGAAATGACCGCCGTCAGATAGAATTGCTCAATAGTCTACTGTTGTCTCTGCCAGGAACCCCCGTGCTTTACTACGGGGATGAAATTGGCATGGGAGATAACGTGTATGTGGGCGATCGCAATGGTGTTCGCACGCCTATGCAGTGGAGTTCCGACCGCAACGCTGGTTTTAGTCGTGTCAACCCCCAAAGGTTGTATTTACCCGTCATAGTGGAATCAGAATACCACTATGAGGCAGTCAACGTTGAAGCACAACGGGCTAACCCCAATTCCCTGTGGTATTGGACAAAACGCTTGATTGCCACTAGGAAGCGTTACGAGGCATTGGGTCGAGGCAGCTTTGAAATACTGCACCCCAAGAACCGTAAAGTTCTTGCCTTCACCCGCACCTATCAAGAAGAAACAATTTTAGTTGTGGCGAATTTGTCCCGGTTTGTGCAAACAGTCGAATTAGACTTATCAGCCCTCAAGGGACTCGTGCCAGTGGAAATTTTTGGTCAAATAGAGTTTCCACCCGTTGGGGATTCGTGCTACTTCCTCAGCCTGAGCCCCTATGGATTTTACTGGTTTGCTTTATCGCCTAAAGTCAGCTTGACCCAGCCGCCTAAACCTCAATCCGAGTTGACAACGCTGGTTGTCAGCGGTCAGTGGCACAATGTTTTTAACCAGCGAGAAGTGAAAGCGACTCTGGAGTATATTCTGCAGGATTACCTGTATACCTGTAGCTGGTTCCGCAGCAAAACCCTGAGTGTTCAATCTACACAAATCACTGAGTCCGTTTTAATGTCCTATAAGGGCACAGAGGCTAAGGTGGTTTGGTTGCGGGTAGAGTACATCCAGGGAGACCCCGAAACTTACTTTTTGCTCTTAGCTTACGCAGAAGGTGAGCAAGCAAGGCAAATTTTAGCAGAATCCCCTCAAGCTGTGGTAGCTCGCCTTGAGGTTCAAGGCAGAGAAGAAGTAGGGATTTTATTTGATGCCACAGCAGACAAAAACTTTCTCAATCTCCTGGTGGATGCAATTGTCCAGAATCGCTCCTACAAGGGCATGGCAGGAGAATTGATTGCGACTGCGACTGATTTATTCCCACATTTGAGCGGTGAGGACTCCTACGTTGAACCGACTGTCCTCCAGGGAGAACACAGGAATACTTCTATAATTTATGGAGAGCGCCTGTTTTTGAAAATACTCCGCAAAGTCGAGGAGGGGATGCACCCTGATTTGGAACTCCGGCGCTTCCTCAGTCAGAAAAAATTCTTAAAACACTATGCTCCCGTTGCTGGGGCGCTGGAGTACCGCAGCCTAACTAAAGCAGGAACTCAGCCTACCCTACCCATGACTGTAGGAATACTGCAAGAATATATTCAAGATACCCGCATTGGCTGGGACTACACTCTCGATAGCTTGCAGGACTACTTTGAATTGGTGACGACACAGCAGGCAGATATTACTGAGGTACCCGTTCCTTCAGGTTCCCTGTTAGAGTTGCTCAAAGCTTTCAATGACCCAAAAACGCAAACAGACGCAGACGCGAAGACAGAAAATTTCTCCGCGTCGGAAACTCCCCTTGTCCCCGAGTCCATAGAATTAGTAAACCAAACCATCGGTTCCTACCTAGTCAGCGCCCAACTGTTGGGTCAAAGTACAGCGGAACTCCATATTGCCCTAGCTTCTGATCCAGAAAATCCTGACTTTGCCCCTGAACCGTTTTCATCTTTTTACCAGCGCTCTATTTACCAATACGCCCGCAACCTGACGGGGCAAACATTCCTTTTATTACAAGATAAGCTTAATGGACTGCCATCAGACACTCAAGAACTAGCAAGGGCTGCGCTTGACCGCCAACAGGAAATTCTGGGTCGTTACCAGTTACTCCTGAACCAAAAAATTACTGCCATGCGTACCCGTTATCATGGAGATTACCATCTGGGGCGAGTGCTATACACGGGCAAGGATTTCATCATCTTTGACTTTGAGGGCAGAGAGGGTCGCAGTTTGAGCGAACGGCGCATGAAGCGTTCTCCCCTTCGAGACGTGGCAGGAATGCTGTTATCGTTCGACTACGCTGCTAGCCACGCGCTTCGCACCGAAATAGAAAGAGGGATGATTCGCTCTGGAGAACTTCCCTTGATAAAAGCTTGGAGTAGATTTTGGTCTGTTTGGGTGAGTGCGGCTTTCTTGAATAGTTATCTGGAAACAGCTTCCAAAGATAGCTTTTTGCCAAAGACAACCGCAGAACTGCAAGTGCTTTTGGATGCCTTTGTTTTAGAGAAAGCCATTGCTGCATTAAGTTACGAACTCAACAACCGGCCGAATTTAGTGGATATTCCTCTGCAACAGATTTTGCAGTTGCTCTGAGCACATTAACAGGGGGTCGGTGAGTAGGGGTGTAGGGATGAAAAATTTACTACACCCCATAGCCCACAGCAACTGTAGCTGCTTCCCTAAGGATGACAGCTACCAGTATCCATACTTACAGGTTACTTAAAATCAAGCCTATTCCTCTAGGTTTAGTCAGTTTATGCCTGCGGTAGAAGGTTAGATAAAACAATAGAAGTTATTCTACTTAGTGACGATAGTAATAAGAAAAATCACAAATTTTATAGAAAGTGGAATTTTTGTTTTTGTAACTACTCAATCATCAAATGATGATTGGCAAAAGCTTAGTTGAGTTAGCAGTTTTAATGTTTGAATTTATTAACTAGATTAGCAGTCACGTTTTTTAAGAATTTTATTACTCAGGGTCATACAGTTATCTCTTTCTTTTCGTCATGCTTACTTAATAAATTAGCTGATTAAGTAAGGGAAATAGCGTTTTAAAAATCAAAAAATTGCCAATACTTGGAATGTCAAAGGAATCGCAACTATGAAGCTTTCTAATTTTGCAAAAAATGTTTGGGCTAGTGCCTTTGCTGTTAGTTTAGCCACTTTATCTTTAACTGTACCTGTTTCTGCCCAATCCGGCTCTTCTGGTTCTGGTGCCGGTACAGGTGGCACAGGCGCAGGCACTACAGGCACTACAGGCACAGGTACTACAGGTACAGGTAGCACAGGCATAGGTACAGGTACAGGTACCACAGGCACGGGCACTACAGGTACAGGTAGCACAGGCATAGGTACAGGTACAGGTACCACAGGCACGGGCACTACAGGTACAGGTACCACAGGTATAGGTACTACAGGTACAGGTACCACAGGTCTAGGCACAGGTACAGGTACAGGTACCACAGGCACGGGCACTACAGGTACAGGTAGCACAGGCATAGGTACAGGTACAGACACCACAGGCACAGGTACTACAGGTACAGGTAGCACAGGTCTAGGCACAGGTACAGACACCACAGGCACAGGTACTACAGGTACAGGTAGCACAGGTCTAGGCACAGGTACAGGTAGCACAGGCACAGGTACTACAGGTACAGGTAGCACAGGTCTAGGCACAGGTACAGGTAGCACAGGCACAGGTACTACAGGTACAGGTAGCACAGGTACAGACACCACAGGTACAGGTAGCACAGGCACGACGGGCACTACAGGTACAGACACCACAGGAGGCGCAGGTACTGATACAACCACGGGTACCAGCACTACCACTACCACAGCCCCAACCACTTCTCAAGGAACTAGCGATGTGAGGGGCGATCGCGGTTTTGATTGGGGCTGGCTTGGCTTACTTGGTCTTGCAGGTCTTGCAGGTTTTGCGAAAAAACGCTCTGAACCCCAAGCATATCGCGATCCCAATGAAGAAGTAAGCCGTCCTGGCTCCACTAGATATTAAAGCGTCGCTTGCGGCAGGGGCGCAAGGCATTGCGCCCCTAAGGGTGTAGCGAGGGAAAGGGGAAAATACAGAACACAGAACGCACTGTATTTTTCACCCAATTGGATGATACAGCTGGAGGATTTCGGGAATTGGTTTGTTAGGTGACTGTAGTTATTAAACATAGTTCAGAATTTTAAGACAATCACAATGAAACTACCACTTTTAACAACTGCTGTACTTGCCGCTACTCTCGGCTTAGTCACTCCTACACTCACTAACGCCGCAAACCCACCCGCACGTACTTATCAACCAGGATACTGGCAACCTGTGGCACGCGTGCAAAACCCCAACCAACCTGTACAAATCAAAGTTGTGAATCAGACAGGATTGCCTCTGCAATACGGTTTGACAAGCGGGAAAGGGGGAATTAGAGAGTTACCAGTAGGAGCGAGTGGTGTACTCAGTAATACTTCTCTTCCGGATTACCTTTTGGTTAATGCTTTACAGCCAAGGGTCAAACTCAGATACGATATTGCAGTAAATGGCAATGTCGCCACCGTTCAAGTTTACCAAGTTGAGGCAGGAGCTTCTGATATCACGCTTAACTTTGATCAAAGCGGGGCGATTTACGTTTATTAAATGCTTGGAACATCAGTTACAACAGAATTATCCGTTATTCGTCAGAATATGCCCTCCGGGAAGCGATCTACTTTGTATCCCGCTTCGGGGGCGCTTTGTGTTTACAGAAGTAAAAAGGGCTTAGTGTCTCGGCTTTTAGACAAGAGTGTTGTACTTCACGCACGAACAATGTGGTGTATGACTGATAAGTTGATATTTCTATGATATTTCTAACTGTGGGAGAAAAGTACTAGCGAGGAGGGCTGCTTGAGTGCGATCGCGCAGGTGTAACTGACTTAGAATACTCGTCACATGATTTCTAACTGTGCGATCTGAGATGTAAAGTACATGGGCAATTTCGCGATTACTTAATCCCATTGCAATTAAACGCAGAACTTCTTTTTCTCTAGGGGACAGTTGCGCTAGTTCTGGTGGGATAGCTGACTGTACTGAGTCAGATATCTGAGCAGTCGTCATAGCTTTTTCAAACAGTCCTGGTCCCATATGGGTGTAGCCTTGATGCACGGCTCGAATGGCGATCGCCAACTCCTCAAGCGGGGTATGCTTCAAAAGATAACCTCTCGCTCCATGACGCATAGCCTGCGAAACGTATTCATCATCATCAAATGTCGTCAGCACCAAAACGTGTATTTCTGGAAAACGCTGGCAAATCAACCGAGTTGCTGCAACGCCATCCATCACAGGCATTCTGACATCCATCAGTACCACATCTGGTTGCAATGGCGTTCCATAAAGCGCTTTGATCGCTTCAATTGCAAGTTGACCGTTTTCAGCGTCTCCAACCACCTGCAAATCTGGTTTTGATTCTAGAAGGTTTTTGAGTCCCTGACGAATAATGATTTGGTCGTCTACTAGCAACAGACGAATCATAAGGTTTTAGATTTTAAATTTTGGATTTTAGATTTTTGTTGCTCTTTGAGAGTTGACTATACTAGAATCTATTATGGGTAAATCTACCTGAATTAGGCATCCCTTTCCTGCTTCACTGATGATATGAAAGCTTCCTCCTAGTGCAGTCGCTCGTTCTCGCATTCCTTGAAGTCCGAACCCTGTGGTGTTTTGTTCTGGATAAAAGCCTCTGCCGTTGTCTTGCACAAGCAGGTGTAGCCTACGGTTCTGGGAGTGCAACTGTAGCGTAACCTGAGTCGCCTGGCTGTGTTTGGATATGTTGGTCAATGCTTCTTGCAGGATGCGATAGATAGCAGTACCCACCTCAGGAGTGACAGGATCTGCAAGACTGATTTTGCAATCTGGTGTGAGGGTTGTCGAGCTGCTAAAGTCTCGGATCAGGTTATGAATTGCATTTTCTAGTGACTTTCCGCGCAACGGATCAGCTCTGAGTGTCGCCACAGAACGAGAGACTTCCTGCAATGCTTGGTATGCTAACTGTTTTGCTTGTTTCAAAAACTCTGTGGCTTTATCAACATTGGACGGCAACAATAGCAAAGCATTCTCTAGCTGGATAGTCTGGGCGGTTAGAGCGTGTCCAAGGGAGTCATGTATTTCACGGGCAATGCGGTTGCGCTCTTGTAGAGTTGCTTGGTTTTCAATTCGCAAAGCATACTGGCGTAGCTGCTCATGGGCAATTGCCAGTTCTTGCCGACTTCTGCGTTCTGATAGCACAGCATTAACCAATAGCAATACAAAAGTTAACGTCAAAGCAAAAGAAATCGCGTTGTTCAGTAGCAAATTGGCTGTATTAGTCGCAATTTGTTCCGCAAACGGTCTTTCCTGTCCTACATGCATTCTGAATAAAACAGTGGTTCGACTTCGCAAAAATACTATGTAGAGATATGATACGTATACTAGACTTGCAACAATTAAGCGACCCTGTAACTTAAACATTTGGCAACTGCGAATGACTGCAATTAAACCAAGCAGGGGAGCAAAGCGAAGATGACTGTTTGTAAAAGCTGGCAGCAAAACAATCCCTAATTCCACCGCCGTGTAGATAACTTTGTGACTGAAAGAGCTCCTTGGTAACCTTAAACCCATGACCCCAAACACAACAATACTCAAGACAGTCAACCACGGAGAAGCTTGGGATGGATAGATGGGGGGAATTAGGAATCCTGCCAGAAGACTCATACCCAATAACAGCCATTCCAGGTAAAGTAATAAGCGCAGGGAAGGGAGAGAACGTAATATATAACTGTTCACGGTAAACAAAAATGGTGGAACTTTTAAGCTGCTTTCTACCGTATTTTATGTATGGTTTCGATACCAGCGCTTGTTATCCTATTTTACTGGGGTAAAGAGTATGACAAAAGTCACAAATTAATAGTTACTTTTGTCCCAATATGTTTGGGACTTTTGCTTCATATGGTTTATGAGGGTAACCACCTACGATAGGGATGTTGCAATCAGCAGTAACGAGAGTTGAGAAATGAGGGAGTTGCTATGAAATTTAAACCTAGTGTATTCATTGCAGGGATTGCAGCAATTGCCATCACAGCCGCACCCGCAGTTGTACAGGCAGGACCAAATAACTCCAGAATGGGTGGGGCAGAACTCAACCTCACTGCGGAGCAAAAATCCCAACTTCAGCAAATAGGACAAGAGACTCGCTCCCAAATAGAAAGCTTGCTCACCCCCCAACAGCGCGAGCAACTCAGGGCAAATGCATCCCAAGCACCCCGCACAGGAAATAGACAAGCGGCAACTGCCCAACTCAATCTCTCAGATGAACAGATAGCCAAAATTAAGGAAATCAGGAAATCTTCTGAGGAACGGATGCAGGCTGTTCTGACACCAGAGCAATTGGAAAAGATTCGCCAGTTTAGGCGCAAATGATATTCGTAATTCAATTGTCAATGAGAAATTAAGAATTACGAATTATCAATTCTGACATGTTTCATGCTCCAGTTCCCCCAGTTCCTTCAAAATAAAGGATTGGGGGTTTCCTTAATTTTAGGTTGAGATGCAAAACCTGAAGAATCTTTGGAGCCGTTGTATCACAGGAGATTTTCAAAGCATATGGCAGAAGTAGAGGAAATATCCGATTTGGCAAAAAGTTCGCAGTCCTGGAAAAAAACCAGTTCTGTGAAAGATTTGAAGCAAATCAAAATACCAAAGTGGCTTGTAGGACTCCTGATTTTGGGTCTTTTGGGTGGAGGAGGCTACCTAGGAACACAGCAGTTCATGATGACACAGCGTCAAGAACGCCAACGTCGGATACAGACGGCTGTTGTTGAGCGGACTAATCTTCCTGTGACTATTTCGGCAAATGGCAACGTTAAGCCTGAACGCTCAATAAACCTTAGTCCAAAAACCTCGGGCGTGTTGAAGCAACTGCTGGTGAAAGAGGGCGATCGCGTTCAGCAAGGACAACTCTTAGCGTATATGGATGACTCAAACCTGCGAGGGCAACTCACTCAGGCAACGGGGCAACTGGAAAATGCTCAAGCAAATCTGCGGCTGGTGCTAGCGGGTAGCCGTTCTGAAGACATTGCGAAGGCACAAGCTGACGTCAAGAATAATCAGGCACAGCTTGTGCAAGCGCAATCTCAGCTCGATTTGGCAAGCTTACGTGTTAAGCGGTTGAGTACGCCTACGCAAGAAGGTGCAGTTTCGCGCGATACCCTAGACGAAGCTTTAACCAACGAGCGCAACGCCAAGGATAATTTGGAACAAGTAAAAGCGAGTCTGACTGCGGCAAGGCAGGAACTTGCTAAACTCAACAATGGTTCTCGACCAGAGGAAATTGAGCAGGCGCGCGCCCAAGTCGTATCTGCCCAAGGAAGTTTGCAGACAATTAAGGCACAAATTAATGATACAGTAATTCGCGCCCCCTTCACTGGACTTGTCACGCGTAAGTTTGCTGACCCTGGTGCATTTGTGACTCCCACTACAGCAGGAAGCGAGGTCACTTCAGCAACTTCTTCTTCTATCCTGGCATTAGCGTCTCAAAATGAGGTGACGGCAAAAGTCGCTGAAACGAATATCTCTCAAATTAAAGTGGGACAGACAGTGACTATCCAGGCAGATGCTTACCCGGATAAAAAATTTACAGGAAAGGTCGTCCAGGTCGCTGCTCAATCGACTGTAGAGCAGAATGTGACAAATTTTGAAGTCAAATCATCCCTTTCTGACCCAGAAAATCTCCTGCGGGCGGGGATGAATGTGAATGTGGACTTTAACGTTGGCAAGTTAGATAACGCGCTGGTGATTCCCACAGTTGCTATTGTCCGCCAGGAAAATGCCAGTGGAGTGATGGTGTTCACAGGGGAAGAAAACAATAGAAGACCGAGATTCCGACCAATTACAACTGGGGTGACAGTGGGGAATAAAACGGTAGTTCGTTCTGGGCTGAGTGAAGGAGAGCGAGTGATGCTTAGTTTTCCGCCAGGGGCACGTCCTCAAGGTAGTGGTACACCTCGTGGTATGACGCCTTTCGGGGGACAACCAAGGCGTATGCGTTAGGAGGTCATTCTATGGTAAAGTCTATTCGCCCAACCAAAGTCTCGTTATTTGAAATCCTGTCAATGGCAGTAGAAGCCATGTGGAGTAATCGCCTCCGCACAGGGCTGACGATGTTGGGGGTAATCATCGGTATATCCTCTGTGATTGCTGTTACTTCTGTGGGGCAAGGTATCCAGAAAGCTACTGAGCAACAGATTCAAGCTTTAGGCTCGAATGTTATACTGGTACTGGCGGGAGCGGCACGTTCTGGAGGTATTAGCCAGGGTTTTGGTTCTGCATCAACGCTAACATGGGAAGATGCCCAGGCTGTTTCCCAACAGGTTACTGCTGCGGAATCTGTCACCGCCTATCTACAACGTGCGGTACAGGTCGTTTATGCAGGACAGAACGTTTCCACACAGGTACTGGGAACTGATTTGAATTACCCAGAGGTGAAAAATATTCATCCCCAAGAAGGACAGTACTTTACTCAAGAGGACTTAGACAACGCTAATCCTGTTGTCGTGCTAGGTAGTAAAGTGCGCGATGATTTATTTGGTGTTGGCTCATCTGCTATTGGTTCTGATATTCGCATTCAGAACGGACGCTACAAAGTTATTGGCGTCATGGAATCGAAGGGAGCAGCAGGCGCACAGAACGTAGATGACCAAATGTATATTCCTCTTACGAATATGTCTGCGCGAATTGTCGGCAATAATGCTCTTAACGGTACTGCTATTAATGGTTTATGGTTAAAGGCTCAGAACGAGGCGCAGCTTGACGCCGCCCAGTTTCAGGTAACGAACTTGCTTCGTATTAGGCATAATATCTACCCGCCACAACCAGACGACTTTCGCATCATCAATCAAGTTGACATTATCAACACTTTCAGCAGTGTTGTAGGATTGTTTACAATTTTGGTGGGGGCGATCGCAGGTATTTCGCTGGTTGTTGGGGGCATTGGTATTGCAAACATCATGCTGGTTTCGGTTGTGGAGAGAACCCGAGAAATTGGCATTCGCAAAGCCGTAGGAGCGACCTACAACGCGATTTTGAGCCAGTTTCTCACTGAAGCAGTCGTGGTTGCTATTATCGGTGGAGTGATTGGGATTGGATTTGGTATTTGCCTTGCCCTGGCAGCAGCTAACATATTTAAATTTCCGTTTGTAGTGTCTTTCTGGTCAATCATTGCCGGATTTGGATTTTCCTTAGTGACTGGGCTGGTCGCAGGGGTGATTCCAGCCCGCAACGCCGCCCGACTTGACCCCATAGCTGCTTTACGGAGTGATTAATATGGCAACCATGATTTGGATGGAAGACATTACCAAAACCTATCGGTTAGCTGATACAGAAGTACCGATTCTTAAAGGTATCAACCTGACCATTGAGGAAGGAGAATATGTTGCCATCATGGGAATGTCTGGTTCTGGCAAGTCTACCCTGATGAACATCATCGGTTGCTTGGATCGCCCAACCGATGGACACTACGTCTTGGAAGGTCGGAATCTCACAACTCTAGATAATGACGAATTAGCATACATCCGCAATCAGCGGCTTGGCTTTGTTTTTCAGCAATTCAACTTACTGCCTCGCGCCACTGCCGTTGAAAACGTGATGCTGCCGATGGTTTATGCTGGCATTCCCAGACAGAAACGACGCAAACGGGCAATAGAAGCCCTTACCAGAGTCGGACTGGCAGAACGGCTGCACAATCGCCCCAATCAACTTTCTGGTGGACAACAGCAACGGGTGGCGATCGCCCGCGCTTTGGTCAATCGTCCCGCTTTAGTGCTGGCGGATGAACCAACAGGAGCATTAGATAGCCAGACTTCCCAGGAAGTGATGGAGTTGCTGACTGATTTGAACAACCAAGGCATCACGATAGTTATCGTTACTCATGAGGCTGATGTCGCTGCTCAAACCCAGCGAGTTATTCATGTTAAGGATGGTTTGATTGTGTCGCCTGTTACTAGGCACTAGTACACAATGGCGGAAGTTAAAGCCGTGGCGATCGCTAGGAACTTCCGTATGTGTGGGTACACCTGGGTTAGCATACTGAATAAATGGCAAAAAATCAGTCGTTCTCAGATTATGTACGAAGCTTTCATTGATTTAGATGAATTAATAGTACGTTGTAGAGATAAGCAAGCAAGGAAGTTTATCAAAGAAGCAGTAGCTTGTTATAGAGTAGGAGCATACCGTTCTTGCATTGTGGCAACATGGAATGCAGTAGTATTTGATTTTCTTCATAAACTGAGAGAATTAGAGCTTTTAGGAGATAAAGAAGCATCAAAGTTATTGGAACAATTTGAAAAGCTGAGTTCAGAGAACGATGTTAGAGGGCTTTGGCAGTTTGAAAAAGATATTCCCAAAAAAGCGCTCAAGCCATTTGAATTAATCTCGAATGTTGAGATGTCAGATATTGAAAGATTATTTGAAGATAGAAGCCGATGCGCTCATCCCTCAATGACATCTTTGGAGGAACCATTTGAGGCGACAGCAGAATTACTCCTGTCACGCTCGAAGATTACCTATTAACGAACCGCCAAGACGAGCCAGCGCTGCAGGAGGGTTTCCCTCCGTAGGCGACTGGCGTCGCCAAGAACGCCAAGGAAAAGATAAGTAATCTTGTACCGGGAAGGGAGTAGCACGCTATCACTTAAGAAGTGCTATTACACACCTTTTAGAAAGACCACCAGTTCAAGGTCGTGCAGCCCGTGAACGAATTTTCTAAGATATTAGGTCTGAGTATTTCCCAAAAGATCCAGAACTGGCAATATTGTGTACAGCCTTATTGCTTATCTTTCAGAGAAAATCTAAATAAATTCCACATTACTGATAAAAAGATTAATAGATTGAAACAACTCATTGATTCTTATAGCCGTGGTCAGACAGCTTAGGACATTGGCAAATTTAACAGAGCCGCTGGTTACACCTATCCCTAGCGGTCTTTGTCCTAACCAACATGGCAGCGGCTATACCTTCCTGTTGAGTGATTTTTTGCTGTTTAATACCTTCCATCATTAAACGCTATTTAAAATGTCAGTGATTATCTATCGCACTTCATGCGAACGACTTAGTTAATGCGATTGCCTTGTCCATCTATAGTAAAAAACTGGTTGCAACAAAAACTACTCCACAATACCCAAAGCTGCTGGGAGCATCAGCAACTGTGACTAACATTGTCATTGGCGCAACAGGTGAAGAGATAAAACCGCATTTTTCATAAAACTTCTTTGCTTCTTCCGAAATAGCGTGGACAAGAATCGCCCTGATTCCTGCAATTTGAGCCGCTTGTACTGTACGAAGAACGGCATCACGCACTAAACCACGTCCAACTCCTTTCCCGTGCCAGTTACAATCCACAGCGAGCCGTCCAATAACCATGACAGGAATTGGATCTGGCATATTGCGTCGAACTCGACCAGGTGCGATGGAAGACAACACATTTCCCGTGGCAAGACAGTAGTATGCAATAACTTTTTGCCTGACAGTGACAACATAGGTTCGCGAAGCACCACTGTCTTCATTTCTGATTGCGCGCCTCCTCAACCAATCGTTCAAGTCAGCATCACCTGAATCAAAATCTTCCAGAAGATGATCTGGATTTATTGGTTGAGGAGGCTGCAATTTCTGATTCTCCTCGACCACGTTTAATCCCACGGTGCTTTTGTTGTCAGCAATTGACGCAGATTTTCATTCTCCGTTGGTGGTGCATCAAGTAGCTCCACAAATTGCTGAAACTTCTCGTCATCCAAAATAAACAGCCGACGGTCAAGTAAAACTGCTTCAGCTTCCCGACTGGCTGTCTCTAGCATAAAATCTGAGCGGCTCTTCCCGAGAGCTTCTGCCGCACGGTCTATTAAATCACGTTGCGTCTGGTGCGCCCGGATATTGATCGTCACATCGCGGTTTCGATTGACTGGTGTCGGTTCTACTTGCATCAATCAATGACCTCTAATGTCCACACAATGAATATACAAAATTTATGTATACAATGTCAACACATGCTTGATGAAGTGATGCATTAATCGCACGCGCGTTTTAAATGATCAATCGCACCTGCGAACTCAGCTGAGTTTTATTACGTTCTGCTCCATTTCCACAACGCCGATACTGGCGGGTCAATTCTGCATACTCCAAGTGCAGCACAATTTGAATTCGCGATGCTCCCAAGGCAAGCCGCCCAAGGGCGATCGCGGCATAGTTGATGGCAGTCTTTATCTTCCATCAAATGATACTATCTTTGGCAACTTCCTATTAAGTAGCTAAATCTGCTAGCAAAGTTTGGAAACTATGAACAGGTAAATTATCCTCAGTATGTTTTTTTTGAGCTTTAGCTAAAGCTCGTTCTTTCAGGATTATTTGGCACTAATTCTTAGCGCGATAAATGGCACCTTTAACAGTGAAAAGTACGCAATAAGGCACAAACAAGTAGATTGTGACCAGTGCCAATTATCACAACTTCATAAGCTTCTATAATAGTAACTTCGGGAATAAGCTATCTTCCCAGATGTTATAAAGCTGTTAAGAAGTATAAATCTATCGGCGGTTAGAATTCAGAGATTTGGCATTTCTGTGATTAATCTTTTGTTTCCTATCAGTCTGTAGGTGGATGCCATCCATAGATTAGTCAGCACTAATCTGTGGAAGTTACAATGCAGATTGCAGGAGAATCGCCAAACTTATTTATTATTAGATAATGGCTGTTTTCAAGAGTGAGCGAGCAAATCCTGAAAGTATGCCTCTTGAGGGATGCAGAGAGACCTGAATTTTTACCCTACATGATATTCTGCCTGAACAAAATCAAAAGAATTAACAATCAAATCTAAATTTTGTTCATTTGAAACGTAAATATTATCTCGTATACTTTTGTTAAGTGTGGTGGTCACTGTTTTTTAGTTTGATTTTGGGTTAATTAAGGCTTTATGAAATCAAACTATTTGGAACTGATATTTAACTGAATTACAAGCCAATTCTAACTAGCTGTCAAAAATAGTTATGTAGTTAGAAAATAGTATTTCTTTATTGAAGATGAAAGTCAAAAAAAGCTTTCACTCATGTCATTGATCTTCCTCTTTCTGGGGGAATTTCAGTTTGAGCAATAGGAGTTTAATTCTGATGGCAACTTCTGACAATAGCAATCAAACTGGTGGGTCACAAGGTACTAGCAACAATTTAACTGGTAATAGCAATTTTTCTTTCACTGATGGCGCATGGCAGTCCACTGATGGCAGCACTTTAGATAGTGCCGCTAGTGGTGGCTTCGGTGCTGGCGGTGCTGCTAGCGGTGGCTTTGGTAGCGCTGCTGATGGTAGTAATACCTTTGCTTCCTTCATCGGTGGTGGCAATTCATCCACAACCAGTGCAGATGGACAATACACCTACAATTACGAGCGACCACTCGACGAACGGGCTTTAACTGATACTAATAACCCGTTCAATCAATTGGTCGGAGTCGTTGGCGGTGACACCAGCGCATTAGGTGGTAGCAATCCTTTTGCTAGTGGTAGCGCATCTGGCGGTGATAGTGCCTCCGGTGGTAGCAATCCTTTTGCTGGTGGTAGCGCATCTGGTGGTGATAGTGCCTCCGGTGGTAGCAATCCCTTTGCTGGTGGTAGCGCATCTGGCGGTGATAGTGCCTCCGGTAGTAGCAATCCTTTTGCTGGTGGTAGCGGTTCTGGCGGTGATAGTGTCTTTGGTGGTAGCGGTTCTGGCGGAAACCTCCCCGGCAACTTACCATTTGGCAGCACTCCTCCCTCGAACGAGAGTGGTAGCAACCTACCTGAAACTGGCAACGGTCAACCTGTACCTTATAACAGCGACAACTGGATATCTGATATTCAAAACTTAGATGGTGCAAATGCCACTGGCAACAGTGGTCAAGGTAACGGTAACTGGAACTACGGTAGTAACAACACAACCGACGGTAATGGTAACTGGAATTTTGGTAGTGGCAACACAACCAACGGTAACGGTAACTGGAACTACGGTGATGGCGGCAAAACCGAAGGTAATGGCAACTGGGGCTTTGGTAGCGATAACACAACCAACGGTAACGGTAACTGGAACTTAGGCAATAACAACGACATCCTTGGTAATGCCAATACACAGACTGGTAGTAACAACGACATCCTTGGTAGTGGCAACACAGCGGGTGTAAGTAACAGCAATCTCCTCGGAAACCGGATTGAAGCCAGTGGTGATGGTAATACACTCGTTGGTAATGAAGGTTGGAATTTCTCTGTTAGTGGCGAACTGATATCGCTAGGTAGTAATACGCCAAGCCAAGCTATAGGCACTGATGTCAACACCTTACTCAGCAGTCCTGACCTTGTAACATCTGCCATGTCAAATCCAGGCTACAACAACCCGAATTATGATTTCTCTGCCATAGCCTAAAAGTTGTAGCACATCGCCAGTTTTTGCATCGATCAGCGTGTCTATTGTGGCAATGACCGTTTTTGCGGACTTGAGTTGATTTACATTTTGGCGTTGCTGAACCAAAATATGAATCACGCGATTGCGATTCGGGACACTGGCACGTTTGCAATCGCCTCAAGCTTGCGGGGAGGGGCGGCGCGGGGTGGGGTACAGTTAACGTGGAAATCATAACTAATTAGCCGGACATGATATGACTTGAACAACCAAAGCATTACAATTGTTATCGTTACCCATGAGGCTGATGTCGCTGCCCAAACCCAGCGAGTCATCCATGTTAAGGATGGTTTGATTGTGTCGTCAGTCATCACGGGGTAGAATATACCCAAACCAGCCATCTGTGCAATTTGGATTTCGGCTGAACGAATCCCACTACATGCATTCTGAGCACATAATGTAACCAAGTGTAACGCTACGTCAGTCAGTAACACAATTGCTTAAGATGTAAATACTGACATTTAAAAAGCACTGCAAGACACAGGGTTCTGCCATGAACCATGAGACCTGATCAAAGGCGGATTAGCTGTGAGTACTACCTCTCCCTTTTCGTTTATCACCCACCCAGTAGCTTCTACGATGTGTTCTGGTGTAGCAGTAGTTGGTTTGCTGGTAACAGATGAGCGATCGCGGTTATCGCTGCTAGGATTGAGAGTCACCCAATTTACCTGCACTGCATCTGGTGTCAACATATCTAAGGGACTGGCGGGTATGCCACCGCGTCCGGTGACAAGGAATGAACTGGCTCTTTGCCTGCTACCAGGATTGCAGCTAGTATCAATTTGTTGTGAAACATCAACGAAATTTGTAGGTAGTTGCACTAATCCCCGATTTGGGTCAATATCAGGTGTGTTGAGTTCTACAGTGCCGTCTACACCAAACTCTGAACTGGCAGTAATGTCACTCAGGGAAGTTAGGCTTTGGCGGGGTTGAATGCCATAGATGCCAAATGCTTTAATATCCACTCTTCCACCAATGCCAGTGTAAGCATTGGCAGAGATGTCGCTATTTTCACCCCTGACGGCAACGATGAAACCGTTAGGAGTATTGATGGTAATGTTGCCGCCGTCTCCCTCTTTAAGGGCAATGCCTGCAGTAGTGGAGATGGTACTCCCACGACGCAACAAAAGTAAGTTTCCTATCTGTAGCCCAATATTTCCACCCTGACCCATTGTGGTGTATGCATTAATCTGACTCTGAGTATCAAGCTGAATGGTATCTGCCACAATACTGATGTTTCCAGCGTTACCTTTACCAGAGATATCGGTATCTATAGATGAAATATTCCGTAAGTCCATACGGTTTGCTTGAATGTTAATTTCTCCAGCGTTCCCTGTGGCATTTTCCCCCGTCGCACTCCTGATCTGCGAACCGTCCATCTGCAAAGCATTTGCACTTATGTTGAGTTTCCCTGCGTCACCCATGCCATAGGAATCAGTAGATATGCTAGTATTTTTTGTTACAAAAAAACCTGCAACCTGAATGTTGATATCTCCTGATTTACCTGTATATATCGTACGACTATACACCCCCGTATTTTCAATCTGCAAAGAATTTGCGCTGATGTTGATATTTCCAGCGTTACTCTTAAAAGTATCAGTGAGTATACCCGTATTCTTTATTACAAAAGAATCGCCAACCCGAATGTTGATGTCTCCGGCGTTCCCTTGGCTATTTTCCTCAGTAAAAGTATTGATTCCTGAGCTTTCAAGTAAAAAAGAATTTGCCCTAATATTGATGTTTCCAGCGTCACCGTTGCCAAAGCTAACAGTATCTATAGCTGTGCCTCGTACTTCCAAAGAGTCGGCAACCCCAATGTTGATTTCTCCGACGTTACCTGGCTTTGCTGTACGGCTTAAAACTGCTGAGTTATCAGTTTGTAAAGAATTTGCGCTTATGTTGACTTTTCCAGCGTTATCCGTGCTCGTATCGCTTAGTATACCAGAGGATTTTACCACCATAGAGCCTGCGACTTGAACGTTGATGTCTCCGGCTTTTCCTGTGCTAGGCTCCTCTGTATTGCTAACGATATTTGTATTTCCAAGCAAAAAAGAATTTGCGCTGATGTTGATATTTCCAGCGTCACCCTTGCCCCATGCTTGAGTGAGCACGCTAATCAGAGTGCCATCCTCCCTGGGCTGATTCTCAAAGGTGATGTTGTTGGCAACTAGCTTAATTTGTCCACCATTTCCCGAACTGTAGGTGTTCGCTGTGATGTTGGACTCATTCATACTTATGTTCTCGCCGACAATGCTAACTTCTCCCCCATTTCTATCGCCAAGGGTATCAGCTTGTACAATTAACGAACCAGTGAAACTGATGTTCCTACCAGTCATCGCAATCGAACCACCACCTACTCCTGTGGTACCCAGGAATGTTTTCTGTGAAAATTGGATATCACCAAAACTGGGAGTGTCATAACTGAGCTTCCAACCTTGTTGTAGTGGCACGAGGCTCACAGCTCCATTGCTGCCAACACTGCCGATTTCAATACGTCCGGATGGTGATTTGAGAATGCCACCGGAGCTGGACACATTACCTCCCACGAGCGCTAAGGTTTGCCCCGCCTTGACTTGCAATCCCGTAATGCCAGTGTCAATTGGGGGACGGGGTCCTAGCTTGCTAAAATCCTCATAATTAATGTCGTGCCCTGGTCCTTGTACCAGAATCGATCCTGGATTGCTGCCCATGTTTAGTCCAACAGGTGCGGTTATTGTCAACAGAGGTAAGTCTTGTGATGGAGTAGCACTGAATTTAGTAGCATCGGCAAAATTTATACTGCTAGCAGTACTTGCAATAAACGAACCCCCAATATTTAAAGTGGCATTGGGTCCAAAAATAATGCCATTGGGATTAATCAAAAACAGGTTAGCCGTACCTAGGGTGCGAATCAACCCATCAATATTAGATATCGACCCACCCGTAACTCTGCTGATGATGTTTTTAATGTCAACCGTATTCTTCAAGAAAGCTTCGCTACCAGTAGGGACAGAAAACTGTTGGAAGCTGTGGAATAAATTACCGCCTGCTTGTGTTCCCCCTGTAATATTCAAGGTGTTGCCATTTATGTTGACAATGGAATTATTCGGTAAAGTGGCATCAGGGGTAATTTGAGCAGAAGCGCAATCTGCCGATAAAATATAGACACCAGCGACGCTCGCAATTCCTAAGAAAGCGCCCCAACAAGTACTTCGCAAACCAGCCATTGCACTCTCCCAAGCTGTGTAGTAACTGCACCTTAAATCAACCACAATTAGTGGAAATCAAGTTAACACCTGTATACTTCTCAGCTAGAGAGTGGCGATTTTACCCAAACCGCTAATTCTTTACAAAACGTCATCAAACTTGGCACCGTGTCCTCAGAATGCACGTAGTCAGATTCGTTTTTTCAACCATTACATTTTGACAGAATCAATAACCGGAAAAACAGGGCTGTTGTTTAAATTAACAAATAGACCTCTCCAAAAAACAATGTAGAGACGTGCCGCCAGAGCCGGCACGAGGGAGACCCTCCTGCATAGCGCTGGCTCGCCATGGCACGTCACTACAAGGGTTGTAGACAACGCACAATTAATTTCTGGTAGCACTATGAGGATTGACACGATAATTTTGTATTTTTACTATACTAACTAGTTTGTTTAATAAAAAATCATAACTATGCAAACCTTTGATCAAACGAAATCAGAAGCGTTCGCAGAGCGGATGCTAGACATTCTTAACAGTGGCGCGATCGCCCTGATGACTTCCATCGGACACCGCACTGGATTATTTGATACCTTGGCTGGGCTGCCACCATCCACAAGTCAACAAATTGCAGATACCGCAGGATTGAACGAGCGATACGTGCGGGAGTGGTTGGGCGCAATGGTGACGGGTCGTTTCGTTGAGTATGATCCTGTTACGGATACCTACTCCTTGCCTCCTGAATATGCTGCCTTTCTCACGCGATCTGCCAGTCCCAACAATATTGCTGTCACCGCACAATTCCTTCCTCTGCTAGCAACCGTTGAAGATCAGGTGATTGAATGCTTTTACAAAGGTGGGGGCGTTCCTTACTCTGCTTACAAGCGCTTCCATCAAGTTATGGCGGAAGATAGCGGGCAAACGGTCGTTGCAGCGCTAGAGGAGTTTGTTCTTCCTCTTGTTCCTGGTTTAACGAAAGACCTAGAGAAGGGTATTGATGTGCTTGATGTCGGTTGTGGTAGTGGTCGTGCGCTCATTGAGATGGCAAAGCATTTTCCTAACAGCCGTTTCAAAGGATACGATATTTCACAAGAAGCGATCGCAACGGCTCAATCAGAAGCCAGCCATCAAGGACTTAACAACATTCAGTTTCAGGTCAAAGATGCTGCCAAACTAGATGAAGTGGAGCAATATGACTTGATCTGCACCTTCGATGCTGTTCATGACCAAGCAAGACCGGATGTGGTGTTACACGGCATATACCAGGCATTGCGCCCTGATGGCATCTACCTAATGCAGGATATTCGTGCTTCCAGCAATGTTCATGGCAACATGGATCATCCAAGCGCACCATTGCTCTACACGATTTCTTGTCTGCACTGCATGACAGTATCTTTAGCAGCAGGTGGTATGGGGCTTGGTGCGGTGTGGGGTGAGGAAAAAGCTCTGGAAATGTTAACAGATGCGGGATTCACTACTGCCGAAATCAAGCGGCTCGAACATGATTTCCTCAATAACTATTACATCGTCAAGAAGAACTAGGAGGAAAACAACCATGTGCCAAATCTGCGCCTTAGTATCGCGTTCTCAAAAATTTAGCAAAAGCGATCCGCTGCTCCTTAATAGACCTCTCTCAGTTTTGGTGACTCTTAACCCAAAAACCCCTAAACCTGGCAAACTTTCTGCATCAAACAATCAATCGTTGCATAGCGATAGCGATGCTCGACCTGATGCACCTCTTTGAGATGACAACTAGAGCAAGGCATCAATTTTTTGTACACAGTGAATCATCAAAAAAACATAGCTTTTGCTTAGGGATTTCCAACAAATTCATTATCCAATGAGAGTGGGGGAGCCAGCGCTATGCAGGAGGGTTTCCCGACAACAGGCGACTGGTGAGTCCAGTCCTGTTGGCGCAGCCTGCCCGCAGGGCGAATGAGGGTCTCCCGCCGTAGGGAACTGGCGAACCCGAAGGGCGTTGGACATCCTGCCCGCCCAAAAATCTAAAAACAAGTTGGATATTTTTTTATTTGGAAGTCCCTTAAATCATTAATCGCACCTGCGAACCCTGTTGAGTTTTATTCACTTCGATTCGGGCTTGAAAGGCTTCTTTAAGGTGAGGCATATGAGTTACGGTGAGGATACAAGCAAAATCAGACGCGATCGCATTAATTGCTGCAATCAGGCGATCGCATCCTTCTGCATCTTGTGTCCCAAAGCCTTCATCCACAATCAACAATTGCAACGCCGCCCCCGCCCGCTGCGCTAATAATTTCGCTAAGGCTAAACGGATCGCAAAGTTAATTCTAAACGCTTCTCCACCAGAGTAAGTTTCATAAGCCCGCGTTCCTCTAGCATCAGCAATCAAGATATCCAAGGTGTCTATCAACTTGGCATTTTTCTTGCTTGCCTTACCACTCTTTCCAGCCCTTTGTGTAACAAATTGAACGTGTAGCTGATTAGCACTCAGTCGCGAAAGCAGTTGATTTGTCTCAATTTCCAATTGCGGTAAGACATTCTCAATCATCAATGCTTGGATACCATTTTTACCAAATGCTTGTGATAATTCCTGATAAATGCGATGTTGTCGTCTTGCTTCTTGCAATTGCTGCTGCTGTTGTTCATACTGAAGTTGCAATGTTTCTAGTTGGTGAGCCTGCTGCTGCAAGCGTCCCAACTGACCAATTTGTTCGTCAAGTTGCCGTCGGCGTGATGCCAATTGCTGCTCTAATGCTGGGATTTGAGCAGATGGATTTGCTGATTCTTCGAGCTGCTGGACGATGCTTTCGATTTGGGTAGCAAGTCTTTGCCGCTCAGTTAATCTCGCTTGCAAAGATACCTCTAACTCTTGTAATCTTGTTTTCAGTTGCGGATACTGTTGCTGCGCCCCCACAAGTTGTTGATAGCGTAACTGCCAAGATTGAGCTTTGCGTACAGCCATGCGAAGATTGTTATGCTCTTCTGACACGTAACCAATTTCAGCTATGTGGCGCTCAAGAGCGGCGATTTGCCTGGCACATTCAGATTGCGTTGCTTCTTGCTGGGTTCTAGTTTGTAATTGGGCAATTTGTGCCTGAATCTCTGGTTTTCGTGCTTCTATCTGCGCTTGACGCTTTGCCGCATCTTTAATTTGGCTGAGTCTAATTTCTGCCCACCGCCACCGCTCGACTTCGTTACGGGCAAGGGCGTGGTCTTGTTCATTGTAGTTGAGTTGTTGCAAATATTGTTGGAGTTGTTGGAGTTCGGCTTGGGTTTCATGAGCATAGTTACCCATTTGTAACCAGCGCTCTAATTGCTGCTTTTCAGCGACTATTTCTTGTAGCTGTTGTTCGACATCACTAGTCGCCTGCAACTGTGCTGCCAATTGTCCCCTTTGTTCCCGTAAAGCATCATAATGAGACAATTCCTGTGATATCTCACGATATTCTTGCCTAAGTACCTGAATTTCTCTGTCGGAGACAGCCATTCGCTCCCTGACTATCCACAACTCATCTTCAGCATCTTTGTACTCTATTTTGGTTTTGTCTACGACACGATTCCAGTAATGTTCCTCTAGAGAACGTTCGCACAAAGGACAGATAGCATTGGGATTTTGGAGCATTTGCAGCTTTTGCTGGAGTTCTCCTAGCAGTTTTTCAAAGTCCCGTTGGTGAGCCTGCAAACGTTCGATCAGGTGACGCCTTTCCTGTCCTTTTTCCTGAACTCGTTGTAGATAAACCCGCTTCTTCTCCAATTCCTCTATCTGGATTGCCACTTCCATCACTGCTTGTTGCAGTTGCGGTTGGCGTCTGTGCTGACGTTGCAGTTGGTTGGCTGTTGCTTCGAGTTGTTCGAGTCGAGCAACTAAACCAGCATGAGCGCGATCCAATTGGCTTTGCAATGTCGCCCGTTGTTGCAACAGGGGAGCGACTTGCAGTTGTAACTGATCCATTTGAGCAACACGGTTGCGTGCAGCAGCAAGTTGTGCCATGGCAGCTTCTACTTCATCTGACTTAGTCAGAGTTTGCTGAAGTTCTTGCTCTTGTTGCTGCACAGCGGCGAGTTGTGCCTCTGCGTGTTGTAATTGCCGTTCAATTTCGTTAATTTGTTTGGTAAGCTGCTGTTGTTTTTGTTGCCGTGCTTGCTGGGCGCGAGTGTATTCTTCAAATTGAGCGCCCATCGCTTCTTCTTGAGATTGCAGAACTTGGTATTCGTTGTACCCAGCTTCAATCTCAGGTGCTTGACTTAAGAGTTCTTCTAAAGAAGAGAACTGAGAGTCAATTGCTGACTGCTCTTGTTGCAGGCGATCGCAGTCTTGAGTAAGATTCTGGTACTGCTGCCTAACAAAGCTCAGTTGTTGCTCCCAGTTTTGCCGCTGATGCTGGACAACTTGCAAACTTTGTAACTGGATATTCTCAAAAGCTTGTACCTGTTGCAGTTGGTTGATTTCAGCTTCCAAGTCGCCTTGTTTTTGGGCAATAGCTTCACGTTGTTGCAGTTGAGATTTCAGCGAATCCAAAAGCCGCTCTAGTTCTTCCGTTCTTGCTTTAAACTGACGTGAGAGTTCTTTTGCCCGTTCTTCTAATTGATCATATTGATTGAGTTTTAATAACTCTGCTAATATTTCCTTACGCTCACTAGGTCGCTTGAGCATGAATTCATCAGCACGACCTTGACGCAGGTAAGCCGAATTAATGAAAGTTTCGTAATCAAGTTTAATATGTTCTAAAATCAAATCTTGTGTTGCCCTTACCCCTTTGCCGGTAAGTGCGCGAAACCCAGTGGGTATTTGTATTTGAAATTCCAGAGCACCACTTCCACCCCGCACTCGCGTGCGAATCACTCGATAAGTTTGCTGGTTTGCTTCAAAGATGAAATCAACTCTAACTTCTTTTGCACCTGTTTGGATAACATCATCTTCGCTAGAAGCTCTGCTTTCACCCCAAATTGCCCAGGTGATAGCTTCGAGGAGGGAAGATTTTCCAGCGCCATTGGAACCACAAATACAAGCCGTGTGTAACCCGCGAAAATCTAAAGTAGCATCGCGGTAACTGAGGAAGTTTTTGAGAGTAAGTTGGATTGGAATCATCGAGGATTGGGCGCTAGACCTTTTTTTAGAAATAACAGTACATATGCTCTTTTTGTTAGTTTAGCTAGCTAAAAATAATGTTTCTAGTCTTTAATACCTTAAGTTAACGAATGTTAACAATATAATGAGTGTTTTTTTCATATTAGGCAAACATTTTTTACTACCAGCGTGGAAAAATTCATCTTTCCTGCGGTTCTTTCCTTTTTGCCTTCCATAAACAAGAAGTTTGTTTGATTCTTTAAACTCTCTATATATCAAGCACAGATGAAGCAAAAATTATTCTCCCCAATAGTCGCTTCGCTCTCTTGCCCATATCCAAATCTCCGCGACTTCTCCTGCTTTCAATTAAGAAGAGAGTAGCGGCTAAAAGGCGTCAGCAAAGCATCCGCTTGGTAAGTACTCATTTCGTTCGCTCTCGTCTAACCTAGAGCGCGGTATCAAAATTCCAACATATGTACCTAACATTTTTCAATCGCATCACAAGCCACACCCACGCCATTTTCTGCCTGAACAATGCGTCGAATTTCCGCACAAGAGGCTGCATACCTGGGATGATTTAACAACTCATGCAACTCTTTTACAACCCGAGACGCTGAATATTGTTTGCGGGAAATCGTGCGCGAAGTTCCCAGGCGTTCGACTCGTGCTGCATTATCTGGTTGGTCGTGGCTGTAGGGCATTATTAAGGTAGGACGACCAGCCCGTAATGCTTGGGCTATTGTCCCAATTCCTCCTTGATGGACAATGGCACAAGCGTGAGGAAAAATTTGCGAGTATGGTGCATAACTAACCGCAAGAATATCTTTTGAAAGATTTTCTGGAGGCGGATTTTTACCAATTAACAGCACAGCACGGCGATTAAGCTGCTTTGCGGCTTTGATGCTTTCCTGATAAAAGTTACCGGGAGACATCACTGCGGCAGAACCAAGGGTAAAAACTATTGGCGGTTCTCCTGCATCTAAAAATTGCTTCAGTTCTGGCATGAGTTCCGTCTTGTCCGAACTACCATCATAAAATGTAAAACCTGCCATGACTGTGTTTGCAACCCAATCAGGTTGCGGTTTTGCCAGAACAGGGGAAAACAAGGCAAGGACAAGGTAAGGCGAAAACTTGTCGTCAATAAAAGGATTGCCAGTTAAGCTTGGTAATCCAAGTTCGCGGCGAAATTGATGGACGGGTTCTGCCCAAGAATTACTAACCAGCTTGGCAAAATTGATGACTCCCCTGTTAGCAAATAAGCCAAACCGACGTAGCTTGACTAAAAATGGAAATAGAGGTAAAACGGATGGATCGTAGGCAGAGAAAAACGAGATTGGAGCCATAGCACTTGATGCCCACCGAATCCCTAATTTTTCCGCCACCATTGGAGCCGCAGTCACTCCTTCACCTGTAAGCATAAAATCTGCATTTTTCGCAGCATTCATCAAGTCTGCATACATCTGGCGTAAACTGGGACAGACCCACTTGCGGACAATATACTCCGAGCCTGTTTGCAAATCCATCATCCGCGCCATCTCTTGCGGATCGTCCAGAGCAGTATTATCGGGGCGCATCCGATGAAACTCAAATCCCAAAGCTTCAATTTTGGATTGATATTCTTTGTGGGTTGCAAATACAATATCGTGACCACGTTTTCTTAATTCGAGGGCGATCGCAATTTTGGGATGCAAGTCACCAAAAGAACCGAGGGTGGTTAAAATAATTCGACTCATAAAATTTGATTCGTTACTTTTTTTAGAAAAATACTTGACGATTAGAAATCGCGGCTACGCGCACTTAAGAATACATAGTTTGCCTAGGCAGGCTTCGCTTTTATAGCCACAGCACCCTGCGCGGGTTTCCCCTCAACCCCAAAGCCCCCAATTGAGGCGACATCATCGAGACTTGTAGTCTCAACGCGAGTGCGTGCGCCGTCTTCGCAGGGTGATTAATCCGGCTAGGAGTCCTAATGTACCAATCACCCGTATTTTGATCATAAATGTTAGCGCCAAGTCATTCTAGGTATCTAAAGCATTGATAATAAGATGTTGCTCTTGTGTTGGTTCCATCAATAGTTACTTAGGAAATTTACTGTAGCAATCTTACAGCAAAGCAATAAGGAAGA